>JALQUQ010000282.1 GCA_023263735.1 Paracoccaceae bacterium
ACCACCGGTTGCTGTTCTTCGTTCGTGGCCCGTTTCACATCGCCGATCACCCGCTTCATCAGGGTCAGGATTTCGGTATTTTCGGCGGTCAGATTGCGGGCCAGACTTTCGGCAAAGGGCGAATTCGACCCCTTGCCATCCTGCGCCACCTGACCGGGGGCGGCGGAAAACACCACCATCGAGCCCTGATAGGCCGCACCCATCGGGGCCAGACCCCGGCTGCCAAGCGCCCGGGTCTCGGAAAAATTGGTGCGGTAGAAGGTGTCGGCCAGCGGGTTGTTGCGGCACGCGTCGATAAAGATGAGCGAGGCCTTGGTCCGCCGCTCCATCGCCGCGATCACCTTTTCAACGCCGATCGTTTCGCCTTCGATGTCAAATTCGCTGGCCAGCGCCGCATCGGTGCCCAGCAGAAAATTCCGCTGGTCAAACTGCATGCCATGCCCGGCAAAGTAAAACACGGCCAGATCGGCCCCGTCGCTTTTGTTCAGAAAGGCACCAAAGGTTTCAGACATCTCGGCGCGGGTCAGGTCTTTTTCCAGATCGACCTCAAACTCCAATTCGGCCAGCGTTTTGGCCAACAGCTCGGCATCCGACGAAGGGTTGGCCAACCCCGACGTGTTTTGGTAATTCGAATTGCCGATGATCAAGGCCACGCGCCGTTCGGCCTGCGCGGGCAGGGCAAGCACGATCAGCGAGAGAAATGCAAACAGGCGCAGCATCGGCAGACCTTCCCCAAAAGGTGACGATTTGGCGAAAGTATCCGCCACACCGGCCAATCGATCAAGTCTCGCAGGGAACAGACGCGCTAAAACCGGCCCACACGGGTCGCCGAGAGATCGCGCCGCGGGGGGCGCCGAAAGACCAGATCGGTCACCAAGGCGGCCGTCACCGGGGCAAGCGTCAGCCCGATATGCCCATGGCCAAAGGCATAGATCACGTCGTTTCCATGGGACGAGGCAGAAATGACGGGCAGACTGTCGGGCAGGCTTGGCCGAAAACCCATCCAACTGCGCGAGGGTTCCCCCAGGTGCGGAAACATCGCCCGCGCCCCTTCGATCAGCTTTGCCACGCGGTGCGGCGAGGGGGGCAGGTGCAGCCCACCCAATTCCACGGTGCCCGCAACGCGCAACCGCCCCTCCATCGGGCACAGATAAAAGCCGCGGGTCGTGGGGCAGCAGGGGCGCGACAACAGGGGTTCCGGCATATCCCATTCGACATGGTAACCGCGTTCGGTATCCAGCGGGATGCGGTCGCCCAACTGCCGCGCCAGATGCCGCGAATGCGCGCCGGTCGCGATGATTGCCGTCTTGGCCCGCAGATCAAGCCCATAGCCACGCAAGATCACATCGCCGCCGTCGCGGTGAATGGTTTCGACCCGATGCATCAGATGTTGGGCGCGGTGGGCTGCGTTCAAGGCCGCCATCATCCGAACCGGGTCTGACAGGAACATCGCCTTGGGGAAATAGGCCGCCCCGCCCAAGACCGGTTTCAGGTTCGGCTCCAACCCCTGCAATTCGGCCGGGCCAAGACGTTCGACAGCAATCCCAAGGCTTTTGCGAAAGTCCATATCCCGCGCGGCGGCGTCAAAATCGGACTTCTTTTCATAGATATACAGGCATCCCCGATGCTGGATCAGCTCTGCCGCGCCGATCCGTTCGGCCAAATCTGCCCAAAGGGACCCGGCATCAGACAACAGCCCTGCGATGGCACGGGCATTTCTTTGGGCCGCCGAAGGAAGCGATTGCCGGGCAAACCGCAGCAACCAAGGAACCAGCGAGGGCAAGGCCGCCTGACGGATCGCCAGCGGGGAATCGCGGTCAAACAGCAGGCTGGGCAGGTTTTTCAGCACATCGGGGGTGCCGACAGGTTGCACGGCATAATCGGCAATCGTGCCCGCATTACCATAAGACGCCCCAGATCCCGGAGGATTGGGGTCGATCAACAGAACCTCGCGCCCCTCGGCGGTCAGGCGCTCGGCAATGGCCATGCCGATCACACCTGCACCGACAATGGCAATGTCGGTCGACAGGGTCATCCTGCGCACCCTAGGGTTCGGTGCGCAGGAGGTTCCGTTCCGGTTTGCTTACATGCAGGCATCAAACAAGGCACGGGTGTTTTCCCGCGTCATCGTGATCGGGTTCCCGCCGCAGGACGGGTCTTCCAGCGCCATGTCGGTCAGCATGTCCAGATCTTCGGCCTTGACGCCCATTGCGGTCAGATTGGCCGGGATCGACAGTTTGGCGCGCAGGTCCATGACCGCCGCCTTGAACCCGTCAAACCCGCCAGCAATGCCCAGATAGGCGGCGGCGGCGTTGATCCGCTCTTCGATGGCCGAGCGGTTGTAATCCAGAACCATCGGCATCACGACGGCATTGGTGGTGCCGTGATGGGTGTTATAGACCGCGCCAATCGGGTGGCTGAGCGAATGGATCGCGCCCAGACCCTTTTGAAAGGCCACCGCCCCCATGGCTGCCGCGCTCATCATATGGGCGCGGGCATCCAGATCGTTCGGGTTGTCGTAAACCTTGGTCAGGTTTTCAAAGACCAAACGCATGCCCTCCAGCGCAATGCCCTGCGACATCGGGTGGTAGAACGGGCTGCAATAGGCCTCAAGACAATGGGCCAGCGCATCCATCCCCGTGCCCGCCGTGATAAAGCGCGGCATCCCAACGGTCAAAGCCGGGTCGCAGATCGTGACAACAGGCATCAGTTTCGGGTGAAAGATGATCTTTTTCTTATGCGTGACCGAATTGGTCAGAACGCCCGCACGGCCGACCTCTGATCCGGTGCCTGCGGTGGTCGGAACGGCGATCACCGGCGCAATCGCGGCGGCATCGGCGCGGGTGTACCAATCGTCGATATCTTCCAGATCCCAGACACTTAGGTCTGCACGCTGGCCTGCCATCAGGGCGATCATCTTGCCCAGATCAAGGGCCGAGCCGCCACCAAAGGCCACCACGCCATCATGCCCGCCCGCCTGATAAACCGCGATGCCGGCGGCCATGTTGCCCTCATTCGGGTTCGGGTCCACCTCGGAAAACACCGCGCGGCCAAGGCCGGCAGCGTCCAGCACATCCAGCGCCGCAGCGGTGATGGGCAGGGATGCCAAGGCCTTGTCGGTCACCAAAAGCGGTTTCGTGATCCCGCTGGCCTTGCAATGATCGGCCAGTTCGGCAATCCGGCCGACGCCGAATTTGATTGCGGTCGGGTAAGACCAGTTCCGGTTGGGAACGTTGTGGGTCATGTCTCAGACTTTCTTCAGATGATAGGATTTCGGCCGCGTGACCGAAAGGAAGCCCAGATAGGACAGCGAAGTGCCGCGCCCGGTGTTCTTGCACCCCGTCCAGCACAGCGCCGGGTCCAGATAATCGGCCCGGTTCATATAGATCGTCCCGGTTTCGATCTGCGCCCCGATCTCGGCGGCGGTGTCATAATCGTTGGTCCAGATGCTGGCCGTCAGCCCATAGGGGCTGTCATTCATCAGGCGGATCGCCTCGGCATCATCTTTGACCTTCATGATGCCGACGACGGGGCCAAAGGATTCCTCGGTCATGACCCGCATCGAATGATCGACATTGACCAGAACCTGCGGTGCCAGATAGGCCCCGCCATCATCGGCCGGAAAATCGGCGGGGTCGATCAGGGGCGTCGCACCCGCTGCCACGGCCTCGGCGATCTGATCGCGCACCACCTTGGCAAAACGTTTGTTCGCCATCGGCCCCAGCGTGCTGCCCGCGTCAAACGGGTTGCCCAGTTTCAGCGCCTTGGTCCAAGCCACCGCCTTTTCGACAAAGGCGTCATACAGGCTTTCATGCACGTAAATCCGTTCGATCCCGCAGCAGCACTGCCCGGCGTTGAACAGTGCGCCATCCATCAGCGTATCGACGGCCGCCTCCAGATTGGCGTCGGCCCGCACATATCCGGGGTCCT
>JALQUQ010000283.1 GCA_023263735.1 Paracoccaceae bacterium
GTTTGCCGCCATCTTTGGCCCCCCCACGGGGAGCGGAACGCGGGGCGGCCTCGGCCCCGGCCGGGGCATCGCCCAGCATCGCCCCCAATTGATCGCGAAGCACGCGGGCGCGCACTTCCTCGACCTGACCCGGTTGCAGATCGTTCAGCCGGAAGGGGCCATAGGACACCCGGATCAGCCGGTTCACGGTAAAACCGATGGCCATCATGGCCCGGCGGATTTCGCGGTTTTTCCCTTCGCGTAGACCAATCGTCAGCCAGGCATTCACGCCCTGATGACGGTCAAGCGTGACCTCCATCGGCTGAAAGGTTTCGCCGTCGACATCGATCCCCTGCCGCAAGACATCCAGCGTTTGTTCGGCCGGATTGCCCCGGATGCGCACCCGGTATTTCCGCAACCAACCGGTTGAGGGCAATTCCAGTTGCCGTTTCAATTCGCCGTCATTCGTCAGTAGCAACAAACCTTCGGAGTTCAGGTCCAGACGGCCAACCGACATCACGCGGGGCATATCTTCGGGCAGATGGTCAAAGACCGTATCGCGCCCTTTTTCATCCGAGGCCGAGGTGACCAGCCCTTCGGGTTTGTAATACAGCCACAGCCGCGCCGGTTCGGGGGCCCCCACGGGTTTGCCCGAAACGGTGATGCGATCCTTGGGCCCGATGTTCAGGGCGGGCGAGGTGACCAGCTTGCCGTTGACCTTGACCTCTCCGGCCTCGATCAGGCGTTCAGCCTCGCGCCGCGAGGCGACGCCGGCCCGGGACAGCACCTTGGCAATCCGGTCGCCTTCGGGGGCTGCCTTGTCGGCGGCGGGTGCCTTGCTGGCACTGGGGCGCTTGGCAGGCGCGCGGGGCGATTTCGGAGGGCTTGTCTTTTCGGACATCAGCGGCAACTTTCGGAGGTGAATTTGCGAAGCATCGGGCAAGGTGCGGGCATTGCAGCATATGGGCACAAGGGGCAAGGGGCAATTGGCCTTCCGCACGTATATGGATATTGCGCTGGATGAGGCGCGTCTGGCCGCCGCGCGGGGCGAGGTGCCGGTGGGTGCGGTTATCGTTGCGGACACGGGGGAGGTGCTGGCCCGTGCTGGCAACCGCACGCGCGAATGGAACGACCCCACCGCCCATGCCGAGATCGTGGCGATCCGCGCCGCCTGTGCGGCCCTGTCGCGCGAAAGGCTGATCGGGGCCGATCTTTACGTCACGCTGGAACCCTGCCCAATGTGCGCCGGGGCGATTTCGGCCGCGCGGATCGGGCGGCTTTACTATGGTGCGGCGGATGCGAAAAGCGGCGGCGTCGCCGTGGGCGCGCGGGTGTTTCAGCATCCCCAGTGCCACCACGTCCCCGAAGTTTATGACGGGATCGACGCGGCCTCGGCCGAAAGCCTGTTGAAAGCGTTCTTTTCCGCCCGCCGCGATTGATGGGGCGGAATTAAGATGCGCGGAAGGTCAATAAGCCGGGTTCTGTTCGGGGGCCGAAACCCCTCTGATGACCATTCCTCTACCCCCGCCGTTGCCGACGGGATCTAGCTGCCAACCCGGGCCTCTGGGCTGAAGTGTCCCTGCGGAGGTCTCTGCTGTTGCCCGAAGGCGGTCGCAGACCTTTCCGCGCGAGGCCCCTATTCGGCATTGCTCCGGGTGGGGCTTGCCGTGCCGGTTCTGTTACCAGTCCCGCGGTGGGCTCTTACCCCACCGTTTCACCATCACCTTCGCACATCGCAAGCGATTTGCTTGGGCTGTCTCTTCTCTGTGGCGCTTTCCCTGGGGTTACCCCCGCCGGGCGTTACCCGGCACCCTTTCTTCATGGAGCCCGGACTTTCCTCGCGCCTATGGTCACCCATAAGCCCGCGGTCATCCGACCTTCCGCGCGAAGCGTGGGTTACGGCAAGCCTGCGGGGACGTCAACGAAATACCGCGGGAAATCGCTGCGCCAGATTGGCGGCAAGGCCTGCATCGGTTGCATCGGCGGGCCCCGTGGCCCAAGGGCGAAATCGCAGGCGAAAGGCGGTCAGGATCGCATCTTCGGGGGAATCGGGATAGCCAAAGGCGCGGGCATGGGTGAAAAATCCGCTTGGGTCACAGGGGGGAACGGCCGGATCAGGCCAGATCGACAGCCCCTGACAGGCCAAACGTCGCCAATCAAACCGGGGGCCGGGGTCGCATTTTCGGGTGGGGGCCATGTCGGAATGCGCAATCACCCGATGCGGCGGGATCGACCAGCGGGTCAGGATGTCGGCCAAAAGGGTTTCCAGCGCCTGCATTTGCCGATGGGAAAACGGATGATCCCCCCGATTGGCCAATTCGATGCCGATGGAATGGCTGTTGATATCGTCCAGCCCCGCCCATTGGCCCGCGCCCGCATGCCAGGCGCGGTGATCCTCGGCCACCAAAGCCTCGGGCTGGCCCTGTTCGGAAATCAGCCAATGGGCCGAAACTTCGGCCAAAGGGTCGCACAACCGATCCCGCGCGGCGGTGCAACTGGCCATCGCGGTATAATGCAAGACAACGATCGACGGGCGCGCTCCGCCCCGTCGATCGCCGAAATTCGGAGACGGAAAGCTCAATTCAGCCGGAACGGCGCCGGGTCCCAAGCGCAGGCATAGCCGTCGCCATCGGGATCAAGCCCCAGCCGATCCTTTTGCGGCCCGCCCTTGGCAAGGAACGCGGCCTGCGCCAGATCGGGCGAGGCATAGCCCGCGCATTTCGCCCCGGGCGACCCAAAGCCGAACGACGACCGTTTGTAAAGCTGGGTGCCCACGGGGTTCGAGGTCGCGAGCGCGTAATCCACGATGTTCGGGCCGGTTTCGCCGGGGCGCACGGGCAGCGCGCCGGGCTGGATCACGGTGTACTGCGCGCGGTTCCGTTCGATCCGGGCCTTGTCGCTTTCGATGGTTTCACGCGATTTGACCGCTTCGAAATCCTGTTCGTCGGAAATCGTCGCATGGCCCGCCATGTGGATCAATTCGCCGGTTTCGGTCTTGATCCCCGCCGGGGCGTCGCCTCGCGGGCGTACGGCGGGCAGGGCCCCGGTCGGTGCCCCGATGACCTGCGCGGTCTGCACTTGGGGGATGATCGGCTGTGCCCCGACCTGCGCGCCCGCAACGGCGGAACCGTCTGCCCGGTCAATCGCCGCACCGATGCTGTCGGCCGAAAAGCCCGGCGTCACAATGGCTTGCGACCGTGCGCCCGCCGCTTCGCGCGAACGGACGTAGTCGTCATAGCTTTGGGCGCTGTCCGGAACGCTGGGGGTGCAAGCCGCAAGAGCAACGGGCAGCACCACCGACATCAGAGCCGCGCGGCGAAAAAGTTGGGCAGAGTAACGACGCATGATCAGAGCAGGCATCCCAAAAAGGCGGTTTCAGGCCGCCGATTACCACCATTTACCGGGCTTGGCCACAAAACCGGCGGCCCGTTCCAGCACATAGGCGTGATTCAGCAGATTGCCTTCGTCCCAAGGTTTGCCGATCAGTTGCAGACCCATGGGCAGACCTTTGGAATCCAGACCCACGGGCACCGCGACCCCCGGCAGACCGGCAAGGTTCAGCGTGACGGTGAACACGTCCATCAGATACATCTCGACCGGGTCCGCCGTGCCCTTTTCCCCGATGCCAAAGGCAGACGAGGGCGAGGTGGGGGCCAGAATGGCATCGATTCCATCGGCAAAGGCGTTTTCAAAGTCACGCTTGATCAGGGCACGCACCTTGCGGGCGCGGTTGTAATAGGCGTCATAAAAGCCCGCCGAAAGCACATAGGTGCCCGCCATGATCCGGCGCTGCGTTTCCGGGCCAAATCCTTCGGCGCGGGTCTTTTCATACATTTCGGTGATGCCGTCGCCCGCTTGCAGCTTGGCGCGGTGGCCATAGCGCACGCCATCATAGCGGGCAAGGTTCGACGACGCCTCGGCGGGCGCGATCACGTAATAGGCGGGCAGGG
>JALQUQ010000284.1 GCA_023263735.1 Paracoccaceae bacterium
CCCGGGGATTTTCCGAAATCTTCGCGCATCACCGAAGGCCTGAGGCCCCTGTTGGGACATTCGGTCTTTGTGACGAATGGCCCCGAATGGGCGCGGCAACGTCGCGTCATCGATCCGGCGTTTGAGGGGGGGCGGCTGCGCGACACCTTTCCCGCCATGGTCGCGGCCGGTCAGGCGGCGGTGGCGCGGCTTGCGACGGGCGTGGTCGAAGTTGAGGAGCATCTAAGCCACGCCGCCGCCGATGTGATCTTTCGCACCCTGTTTTCCGTGCCCATCACCGACCAGATGGCCCAACAGGTGTTTCACGAATTTCGCGCCTATCAGCGGACCCAGCCGATCCTGAACCTTGCCGCCTTTGTGCCCCTGCCGTCATGGGTGCCCCGGCTTCATCGGCGCAAGACGCTTGCCGCGGCCCGGCGCATTCGTGCCCTGATTACGCAGATGACCAAGCTGCGCGCCCAAGAGATCGCCGCCCATCGCGCGCCTCCCGATCTGGCGACCAAGATCATGACCATGGCCGACCCGGAAACCGGCCAGTGCCTGACGACAGATGAAATGGTCGATCAGGTTGCCATCTTTTTTCTGGCCGGGCACGAAACCAGCGCCTCGGCCCTTGGGTGGGCGCTGTACCTGCTGGCCACCCATCCCGACGTGCAGGACCGCGTCGCAGCCGAGGCCCGCGATCTGCCCGAGACGCCGCAATTTGCCGATCTGTCGCGCCTGCGCCTGACCCGCGATGTCTTTCGCGAAACCCTGCGTCTCTATCCGCCGGTGCCGATGATGGTGCGCGAAAATCGGGTGACCGAGGAGTTTCGGGGCCGCAAGATCGCCAAAGGGGCCCAGATCGTGCTGTCGCCGTGGCATCTGCACCGCCATGAACGGCTTTGGTCCGACCCTGATTCTTTTGACCCGGACCGTTGGGAGCGCGAGGAAAACCGCGCCTGTGCCCGCGATGCCTATATGCCGTTCTCAGCGGGCCCGCGTGTCTGTACCGGGGCGGGCTTTGCAATGGTCGAGGGCGTGCTGCTGCTTGCCATGCTTTGCCGTGCCTATCGGTTTCGGCCCGTCGATGGCGATATTCCGCAGCCGGTCGCGCATCTGACAGTGCGCGCGGCCCATGGAATCCGGCTGGAAATAGAAAAGCGGGCCTGAAGCCCGCTTGCCTGCCGTCTGATCAGATCAATTCGACCTGATAGCTTTCGATGACCGTATTGGCCAACAGCTTTTCGCACATGGCCTTGACCTCGGCCTCGGCCTTGGCCGCATCGGTTTCGGCCAGATCCAGCAGGATCACCTTGCCCTGACGAACGCCATTCACCCCCGCAAAGCCCAGCGTACCCAAGGCATGGCGCACGGCCTCGCCCTGTACGTCCAGAACACCGGTTTTCAGCATGACGGTGACGCGCGCTTTCATCGTAATTCCCCGTGGCCAGATTGCGCCCCTCCCTTAGCGCTCTGCCCCCGCAGGAGCAAGAGGCGAAGGCGCGATCAGTTGATCAATGACGGTTTGGTCGTATGGGTGACGTTCGAGGGCAAGACCCCAAGACGCCGCGCCAATTCGTTATAGACATCGACAAGCGGGCCCGGTTCGGCCACGGGCTGCCCATCGGTGCGATCGGTGACCCCCCGCAGATCCCACAGACGGCAACTGTCGGGGCTGATTTCATCGGCCACGATCAGCCGCATGAAATCCCCTTCCCAGATCCGCCCCACCTCGATCCGGAAATCGGCGAGACGCACACCCACGCCCAGCATGACGCCCGACATGAAGTCATTGACCCGCAACGCCAGCGCAACGATATCGTCCAGATCCTGTTGGGCCGCCCAACCAAAGGCGATGATATGCTCTTCGGACACCAGCGGCGAATTCAACCGATCGTCCTTGTAATAATATTCCACGATCGGGCGCGGCAATGCCGTGCCTTCGGGAATACCCAGACGCTCCGTCAATTGCCCGGCGGCAAAATTGCGCACCACCACCTCCAGCGGAATGATCTCGCACATGCGCACCAGTTGTTCGCGCATGTTCAACCGCTTCAGGAAATGCGTCGGCACCCCGATTCCATTCAGGCCATTCATAAAGAATTCCGACAGGCGGTTGTTCAGAACGCCCTTGCCCTCAGACGCGGCGGGCGCGTCGGTCTGGCTGCCCTCGTCCTTGAAATACTGGATCAGCGTGCCCGGTTCAGGACCGTCATAGAGGATCTTGGTCTTGCCCTCATAGACCTTTTTGCGCCGTGCCATCAAAACTCCGATTCCGAAAATGGGAAAAGGGGCGCGAACCGCACCCCAATGTCGTTGCGCAAGCCCTTACAACACGCGACGCGGTGCCGCAAGACATCAACCCAGCCCTTGCGGGCGAGCGGTTTGAAGGGCATATGAAAGGAAAGTCAATTGCAGCAAGGGGCCCGCCTATGACCACCTTCGACGACCGCGAAAATGCCTTTGAAGCCAAATTCGCCCATGACGCAGAAATGCAGTTCAAGGCCGAAGCACGGCGCAACAAACTTGTGGCCGTCTGGGCCGCCAACCTGTTGGGCAAATCCGAGGCCGAGACGCAGGCCTATGTTGCCGAAGTGATCGCCGCCGATTTCGAAGAAGCCGGTGACGAAGATGTCGTGCGCAAAGTCGCGGGCGATCTGGCAGGCAAAGCCAGCGAAGACCAAGTCCGCGCCAAGCTTGGCGAACTGCTTCCGGTCGCAAAAGCGCAACTGATGTCGGAACTCTGATCCGCACCGGATTGGAACCCAAGCGCCGTCCCACCTTGGGGCGGCCTTTTCTTTTGCAGCGCCGTGCGACATTCCAGACCCGCTGGCGATGAAACGCATTGCCATTTCGCCCTGCCCCATGGCAAGGCTAGTCTATTCAACCTCAAGGGATCCGAACCCGATGGACGCTCTTTCCAAACTCCTTTCCGAACGCGAATGGCTGATGGCTGATGGGGCCACGGGCACCAACCTGTTCAACATGGGCCTGTCGTCGGGCGAGCCGCCGGAATTCTGGAATGTCGACAAGGCCGACAATATCCGCACCCTGTACCGCAGCGCGGTCGAGGCCGGGTCCGACATCTTTCTGACCAACACCTTTGGCGGCAACGCCAGCCGGTTGAAACTGCATAACGCGCAGGACCGCGTGCGCGAATTGAACCGCGTGGGCGCATCGCTGGGCCGTGAAATCGCCGATGCGGCGGGGCGGACGGTGATCGTTGCAGGCTCGGTCGGCCCGACCGGCGAAATCTTCGAACCCATGGGCTCGCTGACCCATGCGCTTGCGGTCGAGATGTTCCACGAACAGGCCGAGGGCCTGAAAGAAGGCGGCGCAGACGTGCTGTGGATCGAAACCATCAGCGCGCCCGAAGAATACAAGGCCGCCGCCGAAGCCGCCCAATTGGCCGGTATGCCATGGTGCGGCACCATGAGCTTTGACACGGCGGGCCGCACGATGATGGGCGTCACCTCGTCGTCGATGGCTGAAATGGTGGAAAAGCTGCCGAACCCGCCGCTGGCCTTTGGGGCCAATTGCGGCGTCGGGGCCTCGGACCTGATGCGCACGATCATGGGCTTTATCGCGACCGGGACCGAGCGCCCGATCATTGCCAAGGGCAATGCCGGGATTCCGAAATATCACGACGGGCACATCCATTATGACGGCACCCCCAGCCTGATGGCGGAATATGCCGTGCTGGCCCGCGACGCGGGCGTGCGCATCATCGGCGGTTGCTGCGGTACGATGCCCGAGCATCTGAAAGCGATGCGCGCCGCGCTGGAAAGCCGCCCGAAAGGCCCCCGCCCCTCGCTTGAGGACATTGCCGCCAAACTCGGTAGCTTCTCCTCGGCCTCCGACGGCACCGGCGATGACGCAGGCGCCCCGCGCCGCGAACGCCGCGGACGCCGCGGCTGATCCTGGAC
>JALQUQ010000285.1 GCA_023263735.1 Paracoccaceae bacterium
TTTTCTGCCAGTTCAGGATCGGGGGCCCCAGTCGGGGGTGATGCAGCAGCCATCGGTGAAACCGGTCAGATGACCGGGCAAAACAGGCGGCGGCCAAAAGCAGAAACGGCGTCGTGGGCAAGAGCGGCAGGACGATTCCCGCGATCGCCAAGCCAAGCGCGATAAAGCCCCCGATCAACCAGACAAACCGCATGTTGCCCCCCCGCAATTCTTGTCAGGAAAAAGTCCGGTTGGACGCAAAGTCAACAGCGGCTCGCGACTATGACAGCCAGAGTGTCACCAAAGCGGATTCGGCAGTATCAAGCCCACCATTTTCAACGCCTGCTTGCCACAGGGAGGCACCGGCGGCATAGGCTCCCGGTTCCAACCCGCCGGTCTGGCATTGGCTGACCGCGCGAAGACGCACACCCCGTGTGACGGCCCCGCTCAGGCAATCATAAAGCGCGGGGGAGTCCATGGCGGTGCCCGCGCCAAAGACCCGCAGCACAGCACCATCAAGTTCGGCCAAGGCGGCGTTCAGGGCCGCAACCGGAAAATTGGGCGACAGTGTCAAGATCGCCAAACGGCGATCAGGATCGAAGTGGCGTGACCTTGGCGCCGTCAGCGCCGCTTGGGGCAGGCTGACAAAGGCATCTGCCCCATGGCTTGACTGTTTGACCAAACCCTGCGCCGGCAAACGCTTTCCGGCAAAGGCAAGCTCGACCCCTTCGCCCGCTTCTTGCGTTGCGGACAATGCCAGTGCCAGATTCGCCTCGGCATCACCGCCCATCCCAAGCGGCACCATCGACCCGCACAGCACCACCCGCTTGCCGGTTCCGGCCAAGGCTTGGGACAGGGCAGCACCGGTAAACGACATCGTATCGGTGCCATGGGTGATCATCACCGGCCCGTCATGGGGCAGAATCGCCTCAATCATGCGATTCCAATGCGCCGCCCCTACATTGGCGCTGTCGAGCAACGGATCAAAGACGACCGAGCGGAGCGCACAATCTTTTGGCAACGCGGCTTCTACCGCAGATTCGACCAGACCCGCCGCCGGTTCCAAACCGTCGGGGCCGGGCGTCATGCCAATCGTTCCGCCGGTGTGAATCAAAAGCAGGGTTTGACGCGCCATGTCAGTGCAGGAAAATATCGGTGGTATCAGCCCAGCCCATCAAATCGAGTTCGGCCCGCGTTGGCAAGAAGTCGAACAAGCGCTGCGCCAGATCCATTCGATCTTCGCGGATCAGGCGGCGCTCAAGTTCCTTCTTTAGCGCGTGCAGATGCAAAACGTCCGACGCGGCATATTCCTTTTGCGCCTCGGTCAGGGCGGCCGCGCCCCAATCGCTGGTTTGCTGCTGTTTCGAGATGTCGACGCCCACCATTTCCTGCAGCAGGTATTTCAATCCGTGCCGATCGGTAAAGGTTCGGATCAGCCTCGACGCGATCTTGGTGCACCAGACGGGGTTGGTCGTCACACCAAAGGCGGCTTTCATCGCGGCAATGTCAAACCGGCCATAATGGAATATTTTCAGGACGTTGGGGTCAGTCAACAGCCGTTCAAGATTGGGCGCGCTGGTCTGTCCCCGGGCGATCTGAACCAGATGCGCATTTCCGTCACCGGTTGACAATTGCACAAGGCAAAGACGGTCGCGCCGGGGATCAAGCCCCATGGTTTCCGTATCAATCGCAACGCTGGGCCCCAGTTTCAACCGGTCGGGAAGGTCATTCTGGTACAGGAAGATCGCCATGTGCGCACCCCGGAAAGTCAAAGACCGCCCCAGAAGGAGCGGTCTTTGAAGTATGGTGCCCAGAAGAGGACTCGAACCTCCACGCCTTGCGGCACTGGTACCTGAAACCAGCGCGTCTACCAATTCCGCCATCTGGGCGATGTCGTGAGGCGGTGTTTAAGCGGGCCGCACGGGGGTGTCAACGGGGGGCAAACACAGTTTTTGAAAAATCTTCAAAGTTTTTCTGTGGCGCATTCCGGGGCCCTTAGGTCTTGCCCGCAATCACAGCGAAAGCTATGGAGGGGCAGATATTTTCCTGACCTGAGGAAAGGGCCCCGGAATGACCAAGCTGGTTACGATTTATGGCGGATCGGGCTTTGTTGGGCGTTACATCGCTCGTCGTATGGCAAAAGACGGCTGGCGCGTGCGCGTTGCTGTGCGCCGTCCGAATGACGCGATCTTTGTACGCCCCTATGGCGCGCCGGGTCAGGTCGAGCCGGTTCTGTGCAACATTCGCGATGATGCCAGCGTCAAGGCCGCGATGCAGGGGGCAACGGCCGTCATCAACTGCGTCGGCATTCTGAACGCCGTGGGCGCCAATCGGTTCGACGCGGTTCAGGCCGAAGGGGCGGCCCGCGTGGCGCGTCTGGCGGCGGAATGCGGTGTCGCGCATCTGGTTCAATTGTCGGCGATTGGGGCCGATGCCCAAAGCGACAGCGATTATGCCCGCACCAAGGCCGAAGGAGAGGACGCTGTTCTTGCCGCCTTCCCGAATGCTGTCATCCTGCGCCCGTCGATCATCTTTGGGACGGAAGACAAGTTCTTTAACCGCTTTGCCGCGATGACCCGGTTGGGCCCGGTTCTGCCGGTGGTGGGTGGTAATACCCGGTTCCAGCCTGTGCATGTGGATGACGTGGCCAAGGCGGCCGTCTTGGCAGCCCAAGGAAAAGCCGCGCCCGGCACCTATGAACTGGGCGGCCCCGACGTTCTGACGTTCAAGGCGCTGATGGCCAAGATGCTGCACGTGATCCGCCGCCGCCGTCTGGTGGTGAATGTGCCGTTCTTTATCGCCCGGATTTTGGGCGGCCTGTTTGATTTCGCCCAAGCGCTGACGCTGGGTCTGATTGAAAACAAGATGATCACCCGCGATCAGGTCAGAAATCTGGCAAAGGATAACGTGGTGTCGCAGGGTGCTCGCGGGTTTGCCGATCTGGGGATCGATCCGGTCGCGATGGATACGGTGATCCCGGAATATCTGTGGCGCTATCGTCCGTCGGGCCAATACGCCGCCATCAAGGAATCGGCCAAGAATTTGAAAAAGGCCTGAGCGTTCTTGCGCTAGGGGTCAGGCGGAGAAATTGAGATGCCCTACCTGAACGACATTATCCTTGGCGTTATTGAGGGGATAACCGAGTTTCTGCCGATCTCTTCCACCGGGCATCTTCTGGTGGCGCAGCATTGGCTGGGCCCCCGGTCTGACATGTACAACATTGTCATTCAGGCCGGTGCCATTCTGGCGGTGACCCTCATCTACTGGCGGCGGATCGTGGGTCTGCTGACCGGTTGGGGTGATGCCGAGAACCGCGATTATCTGATCAAGCTGACGGTGGCCTTTCTGATCACCGCCGTTTTGGGCTTGGTGGTCAAGAAGATGGGCTTTGAACTGCCCGAGACGATTCAGCCGGTGGCTTGGGCGCTGGTGATCGGCGGGGTCTGGATCGTGGCGGCCGAATATTTCGCCGCGAAACTTCCGGATCGGGTGGGGATCACCTTGCGCGTGGCGATTGCCGTGGGAATCGCGCAGGTCGTTGCGGGGGTCTTTCCGGGGCTATCGCGGTCGGGGACGACGATCTTTGTTGCGATGCTGCTGGGCACGTCCAATCGCGCGGCAGCGACCGAGTTTGCCTTTCTCGTCGGCATTCCCACGATGTATGCCGCCAGCGGATATGAACTTCTCTCCGTGTTGAAGGATGGCACCGCCGCGGGAGAGGATTGGGGCGGTCTGGCCGTGGCCTTTGTCACCTCGACCGTGACGGCCTTTATCGCGGTGAAGTGGCTGCTCGACTTTATCCGCACCAACCGATTCACCGTTTTCGCGATTTACCGGGTCGTCTTTGGTGGGGCGTTGTTGGCCGCTCTGGTTGCCGGACTCATCTGATTTGCGACGAATCGGCGGGCTTTTCCGGGGTCTGCTACC
>JALQUQ010000286.1 GCA_023263735.1 Paracoccaceae bacterium
GGCGGGCGAGGGGTGGCCGGATGTGACGGACGCGGCGCTTTTGGCCACGGCGGGCGAATGGCTCTTGCCCCATCTTGGCAAGCGCCGAACCGAGGCCGACCTCAAGGCCATGGACATCACCGAGGCGCTGCGCGACCTTTTGACCTGGGATCAGCAGGCCCGACTTGACCGGATGGTGCCCGCGCATTTCGAAACGCCCTTGGGGCGGCGCATCCCCATTGACTATGAGGGCGACCACCCGGCCATCGAATTGCGCCTGCAAGAAATGTTTGGCGTGACCGAGCATCCGGTCGTGGGGCAGCACCGTCGGCCCCTGCGCATCACGCTTTTGTCGCCCGCGCAACGCCCGGTGCAGGTGACCATGGATCTGCCGGGGTTTTGGGCCAATTCCTATGCCGATGTGCGCAAGGACATGCGCGGCCAGTACCCCAAACACCCGTGGCCCGAAGATCCGCGTCTGGCCGACCCGACCCTGCGGGCCAAACCGCGCGGCACCTGAGGTTGACCAAATAGCGCGGCTGCGCCGCACGCGATTTCTCCTTGGCGCGCTTTGCGCGCCGCGTCGGGGATTTCGGCGCTTGTCTTGACCCCACAGCTCGTGCCAAACAGACGAACCAAAGGAACCTGTGGGGAATTTTCCGGCTCGTTTCGGGTGAATCGCTTGACGATCCTGAGACTTGCGCGTAAATGCAGCCATCGAATTCGGGGCCGCGCTGTTTGGGCGGGGTCTTTTCCGTTTACCCATGCGCCTGTCCCGGCGTTGACTTGAAGGATCACGACGATGTCGCGCGTCTGCGAACTGACGGGCAAAGGCCCGATGTCTGGCAACACCATCAGCCACGCCAACAACAAGACCCGGCGTCGCTTTCTGCCGAACCTGAACGATGTAACCCTGACCTCTGACGTTCTGGGCCAGTCGTTCAAAATGCGCATTTCGGCTCATGCCCTGCGCAGCGTTGACCACCGTGGCGGTCTGGATGCGTTCCTTGCCAAAGCCAAGGACGAAGAGCTGTCGTCGAACGCTCTGAAAATCAAGAAAGAAATCGCAAAGGCACAGGCTGCGGCCTAAGCTTTTCCCGCGACTGATTTCAAAAACCCCGCTGGCCCGGCCCGCGGGGTTTTTTGCTGTGACGTCTTGCCCCTTTCCCTGATCTATTGGCTGGGCTAGACGGGTCGGATGAAACGTGCGTCGCTGCTTTCCATTGTGCTTTCGGTGATCCTGGCCTTGGCCACGGTCCAGATGGCCTATGCGCGGGGGCAGATGGCGGGCGCGATGCTGGTCGAGCTTTGTGCCGATGGCACAAGCGTGACGGTGCAACTGGATGCCTCGGGCCAACCGATCCGCATGCAGCATCCTTGCCCCGATTGCATGATGTCGGGCGGGGCCGCGCTGATTCCCGCAGTCATTGCGCCGGTGCGGGTATCGGATGCCGGGCGCAGGGTTCTGCCCTTCGTGAACCGCGTCGCCCGCTCGGCCGTCACCCCGGAACAAATGGCCCGAGGGCCGCCTTGGGAACCTTTTGTCTCTTTCTAGATCAACAGGTTAAATCCAAGGAGGAAACGATGGCGTTTCTGAAAACTTTCGTCGCGGCAGGGCTGATCCTGGCCGCATCCATCGGCTCGGCAGTGGCGCAAGACCACCCGGAGGCCGTGCATATCCATGACGCCTATGCCCGGGTGACCGGGGGGATCGGCAAGACGGGTGCGGCCTTTTTCATTCTGCACAACAACACCCAGACCGATGACCGGCTGGTGGGGGCGGCGTCGGATGTGGCCCAGCGTGTGGAGTTGCACACCCACAAGGACGCGGGTGATGGCGTCATGAAGATGGTTCAGATCGAAGGCGGCATTCCGCTGGAGGCGGGCGCCGACCATGCGCTGGAGCGCGGTGGCGACCATGTCATGCTGATGGGTTTGACCCGCGAACTGAACGACGGTGACCGTTTTGTCGTGACGCTCAGCTTTGAAAAGGCGGGCGAGGTGCCGGTTGAAATCATCGTCGACAACGCCCGCCCGGCCGAAGGTGGGGCCATGGGCCATGGCCATATGAAGCACGGCGGCTAAGGCCTCTTTGGCCGCGTCCTGGGGGCCTCAGATGCCCTCTGGCGCGGCATTCTGGCTTGGATTATGCAAAGCTGCGGGCACGGAGCCCGTCTCTTCTTACAGTGTAATCCATGCGCTCTCTGCATTTGGTTCCCGACGCCTTTTCGTCCGAGGACTGCGACCGGCTGGTGGCCATCGCCCAAGAAAATTCCCTTTCCGATGCGGGGCTTGTCAAAGGCCAAACCGCCCATTCCATCCGCCGCGCCGAGCTGTGCTGGCTGGATGAGGTCGAGGGGGCCGGTTGGGCCATGGACCAATTGGTGCGAATCGTGGCCGCCGCCAACCGCGAGAGTTTCGGCTTTGACCTGACCGAATTCGGCGAGAGCCCGCAGATCGCCCGCTACGGGGCCGAGCGGGAGGGGCATTTCGACTGGCACTCCGATATCGGCGCGGGGCATTGGGCGGCGCAGCGCAAGCTGACGATCGTGGTGCAGCTGTCCGATCCCGCCGATTATGCCGGGGGTGCGCTGGAATTACGCCCGGATTCCAATGTCTTCGTCTCGCCGTTGCAGCGGGGCATGGCGGTGCTTTTCCCCAGTTTCTGCCTGCATCGGGTGACCCCGGTGACGGCGGGCGAGCGGTGGTCGCTGACGCTTTGGGCGCATGGCCCGGCCTTTCGGTAAAAGCCGCTTGGCAGGGGGCGGAGGGGTCGGTATGCACAGGGTCAGGAGACCCAGATGCAGTTGATCGACCCGAACCACCCGTTCTATCGCACCCCGCTTCGGCGCTGGCTGACCGTGGCTTTGCCGGCGGTTTGGGCGGTGGTCGAGGTGATCATGGGCAGCCCCGGATGGGCGGTGATCTGGGCGGCGGCGGCGGCTTATGCCTTTTGGATCTTGATCCTCAAAGGCCCCAATAAGGGCGCGGATGGCTGATCCATCACAGCTCCAAGAGGCCCGCCACTTCGTCGGCGAGGGCGGTAACCTCTTGTTGTGCCGCGCTTTTTTGGCCGTCTGAGACCGAGAGGCCAAGGCCAAGGGTTTCGGCATAGGCGACGCGGTGGCCCAAGCGGTTTTCGGCGACGGCCCCCAGTTGGGCGGCGGCGTCGGCCACATCTTGCGACAGGCGCGTGTTGGCCTTGGACCGGTTCAAAACCACCAAAGTCCGCGCCCTCTCTCGCGCGGCCAAATCCATCACCCCATCGGTGGCCCAAAGATCCACATGGCTGGCGGCAACGGGAATCAAGACCAGATCGGCTTCACGCAGGGCGGGGCGGAGGTCGGCATCCACTTTGGGTGGGGTGTCAACGATCACCAAATCATTGATTCGGCGTAATTTTTCGCATTCATAGCTGACGCCCCAAGCCGAAGCCGTTGACAGATCAACCCCCGGATCGCCCAGCTTTTCGCGTCGCGTCAGGAACCAGCGGCCAAGGCTGCCCTGCGGATCGGTGTCCAAAAGCGCCACCCGCAACCCCCGTTTCGCATAGGCAATCGCCAGATTGACGGCCAAGGTCGTCTTGCCCGACCCGCCCTTTTGCTGCGCGATGGTGATGACCTTACCCATGAAAACCCCCGGTTGCCGCACCGCAGCATAGGGTGATTCGGCGGCCACGAACAGCGGGGAAAGCGCGACAAATCCGTCTGTCACCCGCCGTACCCTCCGTGTGCTCCCCCCGTACACCCCCTGTACAGACGAATTTTGGGGGGGAGGGCGTCCAGAACGACCGTGTCACCGCCGCCCTGAGGCGGGGTTCAGGCCGTGGGTGCAAAGATCATCGATGTCGTGCGCCAACGGGTTGAGACCCGCGATGTCCTCATACCTGCCTTGGCGAAATG
>JALQUQ010000287.1 GCA_023263735.1 Paracoccaceae bacterium
GGTCATTTGGTTTTATCTTTTTCGCGCTCGGCCCGGATGTCGGCGATGGTCTGTTCGACCAGGGCGATGATCTCGGCCACCGGAACGCCGCGATCCTTGGCGATCTGATCCAGCGTAAAGGGGTGGCCGTTTTCGGGCTTGGGCAGGCCTGCGCGCTCATCCACCTCACGCGGGGGGACATTCCAGCTTCGGCCGATATAGCCCACGGTCATCCACGGTTCGATCGCCACCTCGCTGTGTTGCGACCAATAGACGGCCTGCACCAGAATCCGCCCGATCAGGAAAACCGAGACCAGTACAGCCAGCGCAAAGGCCGAAACGACAAAGGGGTGTTTGCGAAACAGATGGGTCACGTCAACTCCTTGATGCCCTTGCCGATGCCTTCCAGTGTCATCGGCACCATGCGGCCCGCAAAGATCGACTGTATCATGCGCACCGATTGGGTCATCGACCAATGACGTTCGGGCAGCGGGTTGATCCACAAATGGTTGGGCCATTGCTGGCACGCCCGCTGCAACCAAACCTGACCCGCTTCGGCGTTCCAATGTTCATTGGCCCCGCCGGGTTGAATGATTTCATAAGGCGACATGCTGGCATCGCCCACAAAGATCGCGCGATAATCGGCCCCATAGGTGCGCAACACATCCCAAGTGGGGGTCTGTTCGTTCCAGCGGCGGCGATTGTCCTTCCACAGGCCCTCATAGAGGCAGTTATGAAAGTAGAAATGTTCCAGATGTTTGAATTCGGCCCGGGCGGCGCTGAACAGCTCTTCCATCACCTTGACATAGGGGTCCATCGACCCGCCGACATCCAGAAATAACAGAACTTTGACCGCATTGCGCCGTTCGGGGCGGGTTTGCACATCCAGATAGCCATGATCGGCGGTGGCGCGGATCGTGGCATCCAAATCCAGTTCTTCCATGGCCCCGTCGCGCGCCCATTTGCGCAATCGGCGCAGCGCGACCTTGATGTTTCGGGTGCCCAGTTCGACGCTATCATCCAGATTGCGGAATTCGCGCTTGTCCCACACCTTGACGGCGCGTTGATGGCGGCTTTCGGTCTGGCCGATGCGCACCCCTTCGGGGTTGTACCCATAGGCCCCAAAGGGGCTGGTTCCCGCGGTTCCGACCCATTTGTTGCCCCCCTGATGGCGGCCCTTTTGTTCCTCAAGCCGTTTGCGAAGCGTCTCCATCAGCGCGTCAAAGCCGCCAAGGCCCTTGATCTTTTCTTTCTCTTCGGGCGTCAGGAATTTTTCGGCCAGCTTTTCCAGCCATTCGCGGGGCAGATCGATCGCCTCGAGCACCTGATCGACGGTGATCTGGTCAATCCCCTTGAAGCTTTCGGCAAAGGCCCGGTCAAAACGGTCCAGATGGCGTTCATCTTTGACCATCGCGGTCCGGGCCAGATAATAAAAGCCTTCGGCGTCATAGGTCACCAGACCGGCCGCCATGCCCTCCAGAAACGCCAGATATTCGCGCAGCGAGACCGGAACACCCGTCTTTCGAAGGTTTTCGAAAAAGGGCAAGAACATGCGTCAGACCGCCAGAATCTTGTCAAGCAAGACGGTGGCAAACAGCCCAAGGATCATGAATGCAATGGCAAAGCCCGCCGCATATTGGGCGATGTCCAGCGCCTTTCCGCCGCGTTTCTTGGCCAGTACGCTGCCCCAGATGGCGCCAATCACCAAACATGCCAAAACGATCATCGAACTTCCCCGTCCTAATGGCCGGACGGGGATCTGTGTTTATCCCCGGCGGCCTCGCGACCCAAGCGCGGCAATATCTTGCATGCGCGCCTGAACCTGTGCGTCCGAGCCAAAGGCATAGCGCGCCCAGCCCAGACTGTCGAGACGAGCCGTCCGTGCTTCGGTGACGCGGCCCGTTGCCTCATAGGCCTCGGCCTGCAATCCCAAAAGCGTAGCGAGCAGAGACGCATTCTGGAATTGCCGGGCAACGGGAATGGCGCGTTCTGTCAAGGCAAGCGCCTTGGCATCCTGACCCGAAGACAGGGCGATGGCGGCCAATTGCATGTCAGCATGGGCTGCATGAATGGCACCGCCGGGGAGACCGCGCCAGATTTCCTGTGCGCGGGCATAGTGTTGAATGGCGGCCGCCGGATCGGTCGCGGTGATCGCGCGGGCCATGGCAAAATGGCTAAAGGCCAGACGCCCATCGCGCCACCCCTGTGCCATCGCAATCGAAAGCATCCGCTGGGCGGCCTCGGGGCGGGCGCGACCGCCCGAGAAAGAGGCCTCGGTCGCGTTGATCCAGCTGCGCGGCGACATGCGGCGCAACTCACCCGCGCGGGCCCCTTTGGGGTTGAGACGATTCAGAATGCCCGGAAGCCGCGCGGCAACCTCGGCCTCGTTCATGCCGTTGGCCAAATCCTTGGAATAGTGGACACGCAGCATCAGCATGTCAAAACCGGTCAGGACGGACTGGAAGTTGTCATCGTTGAAAACGCTGTCGCTCAGCCGGTACAGGTCGTTCAGCGGGCCAAGGGCTTGGGCAAGCTCTTCGTGCAGGCAGTCGCGCACCTCTTGCGGGTTGGTGTCCGAGGGCACAAAGATCGCGGCGTGTTCGCGCACTTGGACATGGCCCCAATCCACCTTGGCCGTGCCGCGCGCCCGCACATATTCCTCGAACGAAGAAACCCCGGGCACCACAAAGCAGGCGGCACTGGGAACGGCGCTGCGCATTTCCGATTTGGGGCGGAAGTCGATCACGATTGACGCGTCGGCACTGTTGCCCGTGATCGAAACGTCAAGCCCGGCTTCGGCGCGGAAGCGTTTGACGACGCGAGCCAATTCGGTGGGTGCGGTCGCGGGCACTGCACCCCGCATCGCAATCGTGATCGGGCCCTTGAACCGGGTCAGCGTTGAAAGCGTGCGCCCGCTTTCCATCCGAAAGACCAGATCAAGGTAATCGCGCTCCATCTCGGAATTCGATCGCAACGCCTGAACCGCTGCGGCCCCGGTAAAGGCCTGAAGGGCGGGCAAGGGCATTGCCGCCGCCGGGTTGTCGGCCTCGGCCTTTGACACCTGCGCGGGTGGCGGTGGAGTGACGCAGCCCGATAGGGCCGTGGTCAGTGCAAAGATCGACAATAAATTGCGGATACGCATGTGAGTGGCAGCTCTGATGCGAGGAGACGATGAGATCGCGCCCCCGGTTGAAAATAAACTCCCCCGCCCAACGCAAGTTGGTCAAAGGACACGTCAAGCGGCAGAGATTCCCCCGAATCCTGACGCCAAACATCTGGACGACCCTTGGCCGGGCCGTTGGGAATGGGTGTTTCCCCGGTATCGACGCACATATTCGAAAGGTGCGGGAAATTCCCCGACCACACACAACCCTTTCGAAGATCAGTTCTGGCAAATGACATTAACCAGCGCGCTTTCTACCCAGACGATTGGTTACCACTGAAACTGGAGCCAATGTCGGCTTAGGGGCTGAACTGTGTCAATCTTGTGGATTCCGACAAAGGCCCACGAGTCTAGCAATCGGGCGGAATCGGTGCAGGACCACCGTATATGGGTCCAGAGTATCACGCAAAATTACAAAAAACGAATTTATGTTACAATTTGTGATTAGATTGTGTCAAAACGGTGGCTAAATAGCGGCTATTTATGGCGATTCGACAAATGCCGAAACAATGCAAAAAGATTGTCCCCAAAGGGGGGACAATCACCGATCGCGCCGCGCCATAAAGGCCAGACGTTCCAACAGATGCACGTCTTGTTCGTTCTTGAGCATCAGATCACCAAACTCTAAGTGAACATCTGAGCAAATTGCAATTTTAATAGTCATTTTAATCACCAGTTGTATTTGTCAAGTGCAACCATCCAGTTGCGATAATCTTTTCTTCATTCGGAGCAACAATAC
>JALQUQ010000288.1:0-3495 GCA_023263735.1 Paracoccaceae bacterium
GCAGCCACGAGGCGGCGGCCTTTGACGTCTTGCGCACCAAGACCTTGCAGACCATGCGGGCCAATGGCTGGAAGCGGCTGGCCATCACCTCGCCCACGCCGGGCTGCGGCAAAAGCACGATCACGCTGAACCTTGCCTTCAGTCTGGCCCGCCAGCCCGAGGTGAAAACCATCGTGGCCGAACTGGACCTGCGCCGCCCGTCCTTGGCGCGGATTTTGGACCAAACCCCCGAGGCGGGCTTTGCCGATGTGTTGCAGGGCCATGTCGATTTCCCCCAACAAGCCCTGCGCTATGGGCCCAATCTGGCGATTTCGGCCAATCCGGCCACGGTGCACAACCCGGCCGAATTGTTGCAAGGCGCGGGCATCGCGGCCCGTCTGGCCGAGATCGAGGCGCAATTGTCCCCTGACCTGATGATCTTTGACATGCCGCCCATGCTGGTCAGCGATGACATGATGGCCTTTGCCCGCCATGTCGATTGCGTGCTTTTGGTTGCGGCGGCCGAGGCCACGACCCTGCGCGAGATCGATTTTTGCGAACGCGAACTGGCGGCGCAGACCAATGTGATGGGGGTGGTCTTGAACAAATGCCACCACATGGGGCGCGAGCGCAGCTATGGCTATTACACCTGAGGTCCTGCGGTGGCGGTAAGAAAACGCAGGCCCCTGGGCCGGATCTGGCGGCTGATGCGGTCTTTGCTGCATCCGATGGTGCTGATCCATCCGCTGAAGATGCTGCATTACTGGGGCTATGCCCATGTGCTGGAACGCCAGCAGATGACGCTGGGGCGCGATGTGCGGCTGGCGCCGAACACCAGTTTCCGCAATGGCGCGCGGATCGAACTGGGCGATCAGGTGCAGTTGGGCGAATATTCCGCGCTGTGGGCCGGGCGGTCGGCGGGGCGCATCGTGGTGGGGGCGCGCACCACCTTTGGCCCGCATTGCTTTGTCACCGCCGCCGATTACGGGCTGGCGGCGGGCGCGCGCATCACCGATCAAGAGATGATCGAGCGCGATGTGGTGATCGGCCCCGATTGCTGGATCGGCACAAGGGCGGTGATCACGGCAGGCGTCACGCTGGGCGAGGGCTGTGTGATCGGCGCCGGATCGGTCGTCACCCGTGACATTCCGGCGGGCGCGATTGCCGCTGGCGTGCCGGCCCGGGTGATCCGGATGCGCGCGCCGCTCAATCCCGCGTGAGCGCGTTTTATTCTGTGTGAAAGACGGCAAAGACCCCCTAAAAGTCAGGAATGCCGCGTTGCGATGGGAAGCGTCTCAATGCTAACGACGGTGCGATTTTATGTCTTTGGTGATTTCAGTGGCCCAGATCCGGATTGCCCCCTCTCGTTCCGTGCCTGATCAAGATCTCCCTGCCGAGGCGACCCCGGCCGCCCCCTCTTCGGGCCGCCGCCGCCGCCGGTCGTCGCGCTATACAAAGATGAACGGGCTGCTTGGGGTGATCCTGCCGGTCTTTGTGGTGGTCTCTGGCATTCCGGTGGGGTCGAACCGCCCGGTCTGGTGGCTGCTCTGGACGGTGCTGTTCGGGGCGATGGCCTTGGCCTATGCCGGGTTGGGCATGGTCTATGCCCGGGGGCAGCGGCCCCTGCAGATCACCCTCTACCGCCGCTGGGCCTGGATCGCGCTGATCGTGCCGGCCTATGCGCTGCTGCAATCCCTGCCCCTTGGGGCGATGATCCCCGCCGCGCTGATCGCCCTGCCCGACCGGGTGGCGGCGGTGATGGCCGATGTGCCCGGCGCCTTTGACACGATCTCGGTCCTGCCCGGGGCCTCTGCTCTGGCGGCGGTGCGCGCGCTTGGCCATCTGATGTTTCTCTGGCTGGTGATCGAGGTCACGACCACCCCGGAACGCGCCGAAAAGATGGGCCGCATCCTGATGTTCGGGCTGCTCCTCCATGCGGTCTGGGGGCTGGTCGCGCTGCGGGTGCTGGATGATTTCGTGCTTTGGGGAGAAAAGGACGATACGACCTATGCGGGCGCGCTGACCGGCACCTTTACCGGGCGCAATGCGATGGCGACCTTCCTTGGCTTTGGGCTGGTGCTGACCACGGTGTTCTTCCTGAAAAAGCGCGAGGAGATCCGCACCGCCGAACGCGATCGGGGCCATGCGCAATGGCTGACGAATGACCGCTTGGGCCAGCTGGGCTATGTCGCGCTGGCGGCGATCTTTGGGCTGGCGATCGCGCTGACCCAATCCCGGATGGGGGCCTTTGCCAGCCTGACCGGGGTGCTGGTGGCGATGTCGGCGCTGCAATATGCCAATGGCCGCTCCAAGCGCCGCGTGCTGATCGAGGTGGTGCTGGGCAGCCTTGTCTTTGCCCTGGTGCTGACCTTTGCCGCGCGCGATACGCTGGAGCGGGCGGTCTTTCTGGAAAAGAATGCCGATTACCGCTTTGCGATCTATCAATTCGCGCTTCAGATGATCGAGATGCGGCCCCTGACGGGCTGGGGCTATGATGCCTTTGGCTCGGCCTTCGAGATGTTCCGGGGCGATCCCCTCTCGGCCGACCGGATCTTTGATCTGGCCCATAATTCCTATCTGGCGCTCTGGGTCGAACAGGGGCTGATCGTGGGGTCGATCCCGATGGTGCTGGTGTTGGCCGCGGGGATTGGCCTTATCCAGCGCATCCGCCGCGATCAGGGCTCGCGCGCGATGAATGCCGCCGCTCTGGGCATCCTTACCTTGGGCGCGGTGCATTCGCTGGCCGATTTCTCGCTGGAAATTCCGGCCGTCCTTTATGCCTATCTTCTGATCCTTGGCATCGGATTGGGGCGCGAAAAGCTGCGCGCCCCCCGGCCCGAGCCGGCGGTCGCCCCGCAGGGCAGCCCCGGGCATGAGGTCTTGACGATCCGAACCTAGACGCCCCGCAGGGCCTGCCGCAGCATCCAGACCATCCGGGTCAGGCGCAGGCGGGCCAGCGTGCCAAGCGCGGCCAGACGCTCGCGCCCGCCCCGCAGCCGGGGCGAGGTCAGCACAAGGGGCAGATGGGCCAGCACCGACAGCGGCATCAGCAGGGCGCGCAGGGCCCAGAGCCTCCGGGCCTTTTGGCCATGGAGTGCAAACATCTCATCGCTCAGCCGCCGCCATTTCCGCGCCAGCGCTGGCCAATCGCTGCGGGACGGATGGCCCACGCGCAACGCGTCGTCATACCCCAGCCGAAAGCCCTTGGCTCTGGCCCTCAGGCACCAATCCTTGTCCTCGGACAGGCCTGCCCGAAACGGGCCAGTGGCCTGAAACACATCGCGGCGGGTGACCAGATTGGCGGTCACCGAAAAGCCCTGAGCCGTGACATAGGCGCGGTTGTCAAAGGCAAAGACCGCCTCAAAGGCCTGTGCGCCATTGCGGGGCGGCGGGGTTTCGTCGAAAACATCGACCCGCCCCCCCACCAGATCGGCGGTCTTGACGGCGGGTAAGTCCTGAAGATTGACAAGTCTGGTCAGCATATTCATTGGCCTCGACAGATTTTGGTTTCGCGAT
>JALQUQ010000288.1:3505-3875 GCA_023263735.1 Paracoccaceae bacterium
GTCGTCAGCGTGAGCGGTGCCAGCAGGAGGGCGAGGGCCCTCAGAGGGACACGATGGGGCACGTGAGCGTGCGCGTGATGCCCGGGACGCCCTGGATGCTCGAGACCACGAGCGCACCGAGCTGGTCGACGCTCGGGCCCTCGGCCTTGACGATCTTGACCGCGCGAAAGGCTTGGGACAGCCAATCGCGCGCGGGCAGGCAATCGCTGTCGAGGAAAAAGAGCAGGGGCGCGGTCGTTTCGGCCACGCCGCGGTTGCGGGCGGCAGCGGCCCCCTTTTCCCCCTCGACCACCAGCCGCAGATCGGGCCAGCGGCGGCGCAGGCCATCCAGACTTTGGGTCGAGCCATTGTCCACCACCACCAGTTCCAC
>JALQUQ010000289.1 GCA_023263735.1 Paracoccaceae bacterium
ATATATTAAAATAATCCAAAGATATTTTAATTTGACCAAAGAGATTTAGCGCTTTCGGGTCGATCCGATCATACGGGCATAAGGGGAAATGGCTCTGCCATCTCCGCCGTTTTTGATGCCACAGCCAATGTGCTGCAAGAGAAGGTGACACTCATGAACAAAAAGATCATTCTGGCCGGGGCTTTCTGTGCTCTGACCGCGCAGGGCGCTTATGCTGGTGGCGTTGTTGAACCCGTTATGGAACCCGAAGTGGTGATCGCCGAAACCGCGTCGTCGTCGGAAGGCGTCATTATTCCGCTGCTTCTGCTTCTGGTGATCGCAGCCGCGATCGCAGGCGAAGGCGCTCCGTCGTAAGACTTGCGAAATTCCCCCCTGCCGCGTTTATCGCGGCAGGGCCTTTGGCAAATGCCAACGGGCACAAAGACAGGGTTTGTGCGCCGAACGCCGTAAGAAACACGGCACCCAACACTCCCAGATAAAACACGGCAAAACAAAACCCGCCGAAGCGGGTTCTGATCTTTTAGCGTGTCGCCAGCGCGTCATCCAACACGCCCAGCACCGTTTCTTTTGGCACATCGGATGTCACGAACGCCTGCCCGATCCCGCGCGCCAGAATAAACCGCAGCTTTCCATCCAGAACCTTTTTGTCTTGGCCCATCAACGCCAGCAGTGCGGCCGAGTTGGGCAAAGCTCCGGGGATGTCAGACAGGTCAAGTTTGGTGCCCATCGCGCGCAGATGTTCGCGCACGCGGCTGGGGGCCTCTTGGGCGCATAGGCCAAGACGCTGCGACAGTTCAAACGCCAAGGCGCAACCGATGGCAACCCCTTCGCCATGCAACAGCCGATCAGAATATCCGGTCGCACTTTCCAAGGCGTGGCAGAACGTATGGCCCAGATTCAAAAGCGCGCGATCCCCCTCTTCGGTTTCGTCGCGTTCGACGATTTCGGCCTTCATCTGAACCGACCGCAAGACCGCATATTGCAGCGCCTCATCATCCGATGACAGGTGCGGGCCGTTGGATTCCAGCCATTCAAAGAATTTCGCATCCCCCAACAGACCGTATTTCACCACCTCGCCATAGCCCGCAAGAAAGTCGCGCTTGGGCAAGGTTTTCAAGACATCGATATCGGCCAGAACCCGGGTCGGTTGATGAAAAGAGCCGACCAGATTTTTCCCCTGCGCCGTGTTGATCCCGGTTTTGCCCCCGACGGAGCTGTCAACCTGCGCAAGCAGCGTCGTCGGGATCTGCACGAACCGAACACCCCGGCGCAAGATCGCGGCGGCAAAGCCGACCAGATCCCCGATCACCCCACCGCCAAGAGCAATAACGATATCCTTGCGCTCGACCTTGGCCTCCAGCAGCCATTCGACGGTCTTGCCCAATTCGGCCCAGCATTTCGTGCTTTCCCCGGCTGGCAAGATCAGGGCCTGACTGCTGATCCCTTCGGCCGCCAGCGCCGTCTCAAGTCGATGCAGATGCAGGGGGGCGACGGTCGCATCGGTGACGATGGCCACCCGTGGGCGACGCAGCAAATCGGCAATCTCGGCCCCGGCGCGGCTGATCAGATCGCGCCCGATCCGCACCTCATAAGACCGCTCACCCAGATTGACCGGCACAAGATCCATCACCATGGGGTTAAACTCCTTCCAAGACGTCATGTCGCGCGGCCAAGGCATCGACCACCCGGATCGCCATTTCTTCGACCGATTTACCGGGCAGCGAGTCGACGATGACGCTGGCCTTGGCATAGACCGGCGCGCGTTGATCGTGCAGGTTCACCAAAGTTTCCCGGGGGTTTGCCGTCTGCAGCAACGGGCGCGAGGTTTTATGGCGCACGCGTTGCCACAACAGTTCGATATCGGCGCGCAGCCAGACGGCCACGCCCACCTCGTCGATCATCTGCCGGTTCGTCTCGGACATAAAGGCCCCGCCGCCGGTTGAAAGCACGCAAGGCTCGCCCCGCAACAGACGCGACAGCACTTCGGTTTCGCGGGCCCGAAAGAACGGCTCTCCGTCGCGCTCGAAAATCTCGGGAATGCTGCGATTGGCGGCTTTGACGATTTCCTCGTCAGAATCAACGAAAGGCACGCCCAGAACACGGGCCAGCGCCGTTCCCACGGCGGTCTTTCCGGCCCCCATCATCCCCACCATGACGACCGTTTTCTTTAGCTTTGCCATGCTGCTCCCTTCCGTCTTGCGGCGAACACAGCAAAGTTTTGCCCGGATCGTCGCATTTTTTCCTGTCATGGCGTGAACTCTTGGTGAATGCCATATATATTCCTGTGCAGTGCCGCTAGACCCGGGGTTCAATTCTGGGGCTAAAAGCTCAGGGAAAAACACGAAGTCCGGGAAAAACCGGGCGGGGCAAATCGGGCTGAAAGGATCGAACTTACGTGTTCTGGCGCATCATCAAGCTGGTCTTATTCCTGGCAATCGTGGGATTTGCGGGTTTGTCCGCCTATGCCTATCTGGCAGACCTGTCCCCGGAACAGAAAGAGCGAACCGTACCGGTGACGCTGAATGCCAATTAAGGGCAAGCCGCTTTTTCTGGCGTTTGGGGCGGTTCTGGCCGCGGCCACGCCATCCGGGGCCGAAACACCCTTGTCGGCCATCGATTGGCTGTCGCATTCGGTGACGGCGCCCGCAGGCACGCGGGTCATCGGTGGCAAGACCGAACCAAAAGCGCCAGACGAGGCACCCATTGTCAAAGGCGGTGCGCTGCCCGAAAAGCTTTCGGTGATCGGGCTTGAGGCGCGGCTGATCGACGGGCTTGGGCTGTTGCCCACCGCGACCACGGGCTTTCCCCAAAACCTGTGGGGTCTGGGAACCACCAACGAAATCATTGCGGCCCTGCAGCGGATCGACACCAGCCCGGGCGTGATTCTTCCGGCGTTATCCGGCCTTGTCACCACGCTGTTACTGGCCGAATCCGACCCGCCGGTCGATTCCACGGCCGAGGGGCGGCTTTTGCTGGCGCGGGTCGATTGGCTTTTGACGATGGGCGCGCTTGACCCGGCCATCGCGCTGATAAAAACGGTGCCGTCTCCCAGCGTTGACCTGTTTCGCCGCAGTTTTGATGCGGCCTTGTTGACGGGAACCGAGGCCGACGCCTGCGATCAGTTGTTTTCTTCGCCCGATCTGGCCCCCACCTTTCCGGTGCGGGTGTTCTGTCTGGCGCGGTCGGGCGATTGGAACGCCGCCGCGCTGACGCTGCGCACGGCCGAGGCGCTGAACCAGATCACGCCCGAGGAAGACGCGCTTTTGTCGCGGTTCCTTGATCCCGATGTGGCAGACGAAAGCCTTTTGCCGCCCCTTGCCAGTTCGATCACCCCGTTGGATTGGCGGTTGATGGAGGCTGTCGGCGATGCCATCGGAACCAATGCCCTGCCCTTGGCCTTTGCCCATGCCGAATTGATGGAAACCGCCGGCTGGAAAGCCCAGATCGAGGCGGCGGAACGGCTGGCCCGGGTTGGGGCGATTGCGCCGCAGGTCTTGTTGACGCTGTACAGCGAACGGTTGCCCGCCGCTTCGGGCGGGGTATGGGACCGGGTGGATGCGTTTCAACGGTTTGAAACGGCCTTGAATTCCGGCGACCCCGGGGCCGTTGCCAAAGCGCTGCCTCCAGTTTGGCAATCGATGGCCAACGCCGAGTTGGAAGTGCCGTTCTCGACCCTGTTTGCGCGCGATCTGGCCCGTTTGCCCCTGACGGGTGAGGCCGCGACGATCGCGTTTCGGGTCGGTCTGCTGTCGGCGAACTATGAGGCCGCGGCCTTGGCCCGCAAGGCAGAAAGCCAGCGTGAGACCTTTCTGATCGGTCTGGCCAAGGGCGATCTGACCGGGGCCACACCGCCCGACAGCCTGAGCC
>JALQUQ010000028.1 GCA_023263735.1 Paracoccaceae bacterium
ACATCTTTCTGTTCATCCTGTTCGGCGCGTTTCTGGAAAAGGCCGGGATGATCAAACTGTTCACCGACGTCTCATTGGGCCTCGTCGGCCATCGGATGGGCGGGCCGGCCAAGGTGGCGGTGCTGTCCTCGGGGCTGATGGGCACGATCTCGGGTTCGGGCGTGGCCAATGTGGTGACCACCGGGCAGTTCACGATTCCCCTGATGAAACGCTTCGGCTATCGCCCCGCCTTTGCGGGCGGGGTCGAGGCGACGGCCAGCATGGGCGGGCAGATCATGCCGCCGGTGATGGGGGCCGTGGCCTTCATCATGGCCGAAACGCTGGGCGTCGAATATTCCGAGGTGGTGCAGGCGGCCATCATTCCGGCCATCCTCTATTTCGCCGCCGCCTTCTGGATGGTGCATCTCGAGGCCGGGCGTCTGGGCCTGCGGGGCATGGCCCGGTCCGAACTTCCCTCCCCCAAACGGGCGTTGAAAGAGGGGTGGCACCTGATTCTGCCGCTGGCCGCCTTGGTCTGGCTGCTGTTCGGGGGCTATACGCCGCTTTTTGCGGGCACCGTGGGTCTGGCGCTGACCCTGATGCTGATCCTTGGGGCCTCGGTCGCCCTCGGCCTTCCGGCGGGCGCGGTGCGCTATGCGTTCTGGGTGGGGCTCGGCCTTGTGGCGGCGGCCTTCCTGCAATTGGGCATCTGGGTCATGGTGGCGGCCCTCCTCGGCCTGATCCTCGTGAACGGCCTCACCAAGGGCGGGCGCGACACGCTGGCGCTTTGCCGGGACGCGCTGGCCGATGGCGCCCGCACCGCGCTGCCGGTGGGCATCGCCTGCGCCCTTGTCGGCATCATCATCGGCACCATGACCCTGACCGGAGCCGCCAACACCTTTGGCCAATTCATCGTGGGGGTGGGCGAACACAGCCTGTTCCTCTCGCTCGTGCTGACCATGATCACCTGCATCATCCTTGGCATGGGCATCCCCACCATCCCCAATTACATCATCACCTCCAGCATCGCGGGCCCGGCCCTCTTGGCCTTGGGCGTGCCGCTGATCGTCAGCCACATGTTCGTCTTCTACTTTGGCATCCTCGCCGATCTGACCCCGCCGGTCGCCTTGGCCTGCTTTGCCGCGGCCCCGATCGCCAAAGAGCGGGGGCTCACGATTGCGCTTCAGGCGGTCAAGATCGCGGCGGCGGGCTTTGTGATCCCCTTCATGGCGGTCTATACCCCGGCGCTCATGCTGCAAGACGGCGGCCCCCTTGCCCAAGAGCTGGGCTACGCCCCCGCCGTCGCCTATATCGTGACCAAGGCCGCGCTCGCCATCGGCCTTTGGGGCGCGGCGGTCATCGGATGGCTGAAAAGGCCGCTCAAACCATGGCAACGGCTCTGCGCGATCCTTGGCGCGGGCCTCCTTGTCGCCGCCTATCCCGTCTCCGATGCCATCGGCTTTGGTCTGGCCGTCGTCTTTTTCCTGTCGATCTACCGCCGCCCCGGGCGCGGCGTGCAGATGGGCTAGGCCATGGCCCTCTGTGTCCTGATCGCCGGGGCCGTCGCCCTGCACCTGACAGGCCCCGAGGTGCGATTGGAATGGACCCATTCGGTGGAAAAGATCCGCTGGCGCGAGGTCTGGGCCGAAACCACGACCGGCCTGACCCTGCGCCGCGCCGCCGTCAAAGGCTCGGGCGCGGGGATGGAGCCGGGCGACTCCGCCATCCTCACCGATGGCTGGTGGGAATGGTCGCCCGCGCTTCGGGTGCCGGCGCTGCATCTGGCCGCCTCGGGCAGCACCGTTTCGGGCTGGGACTTTTGCGATCTCACCGGCTGCCACGAACTGGGGGCCACGGCATCCGCGCCCCTCACACTCGCCCCCTGCGCCGCCACAGGATCGGGGCAATCCCCATGATCCCGAACGCGGGGCTTTCCCTGATCGCCACTTGGCCCCATGCTGACCGCGTTCCACAGGGGCGGCGATGGGCGATCAACCAGCCAGCACAGGGCCACGCAAAGGGTTGCGCCAGATGACAGGGCGCACCCTGATCTTGCCGATCCTGTCGGCGCTGATCTTTGCCGCGCTGACCTTTGTCACGGTGGAACGGCTGTTGCTTGGCCAGTTGCGTACCGAACTCGACCAATCGCTCGTCCTGACCCGCCGCGCGGTCGAGGCCGAGATCGACCGCTTTCGCGCCCTTCCCGCCGTCGCGGGCGAAGATGCAAGAATCGCCGCCGCCCTTTCTTCCGGTCACAGCGCGCCCGCGATCACTCAGGCGAACCGGTATCTTGAAACGATTGCTGCCCATGCCGGGGCCTCCGATCTGTTTCTGCTCGATGACCGGGGCACCACGATTGCCGCCTCCAACTGGCAAAAGCCGGGCAGTTTTGTCGGGCAAAACTACGGTTTCCGCCCCTATTTCCGTCAGGCCATGGCCACCGGGCGCGGCCAGTTTTACGCCATCGGCATCACAACCGGGGTGCCGGGGCATTTTCTGTCGTCGCGCGTCCAAGGCCCCGATGGGGCCGCCGGGGTTCTGGTGGTCAAGGTGGATTTGCGCCCCCTGCAGGAAACATGGCGCAAGGCCGGGCTGGAAACGGCGCTCGCCGATTCCGATGGGGTGGTGTTCCTGTCTGGGCGGCCCGATTGGCTGTACCGCCCCCTTGCGCCGCTGGGTCCGCAGGTGATTCAGCGGATCAGCCTTGGGCGCACCTATGCCGGGGCCGAAATCGAAACCGCCGCCCCCCTGATGCCTGAATGGCCGCCCTTGCCCGATGCCACCGGGCCGGGCTGGGTGGCGCGCGTGGCCAACCTGCCCGATCTGGGCTGGACCCTGCTATCCGCCCGTCCCAATGGCCCGGTCTTGGCCAGTGCCATCGGGGCAACGCTGCTGGCCGCGCTGGCCGGGCTGGTCCTGACCGGGGGGGCCATGGCATGGGATCAGCGGCGCCAACTCATCGCGCTGCGGCTGTCGCAGAATGATCGGCTCGAGGCGATGGTGGCCGCGCGCACGCGCGATCTGGGCCGCGAAATCGATGCCCGCCGCCAAGCCGAAACCGACCTGCGCGAGGCACAGGAAAGTCTGATCCACGCCGAAAAGATGGCGGCGCTGGGCCGCATGTCCACCGCCATCGTGCACGAGGTCAGCCAGCCCCTTGCCGCGATGGAGGCCACGCTGGCCGCCGCCGAAATGACCCTGCCCGCCGGGGCCGACAAATTGGGCCAACGCATCGGAACGGCGCGCGGCCTCATCCGCCGGATGCAGCGCACCATCCGCCATCTGAAAAGCTTTGGTCGCAAGGAATCGGGCGAATTGGCCATGGTCGATCTGGGGGCGGTCGTGACATCGGCGCTCGAACTTGTCGCGCCACGCGCCCGCGCCATCGGCGTCTTGCCCGTGGTTGACCTTGCCCCCGGGGTGGCTGTCCGGGCCGGTGCCGTGCGGATGGAACAGGTCGTGGTCAATCTGGTCTTGAACGCGCTCGATGCGGTCGAGGGGCGCCCCGATGCCAAGGTGACGGTGCAGGTCTTGGCCGAACCCGATTGGGCCGTGCTTCGCGTCATCGACAACGGAGTGGGGATTTCCGCCGCCGATCTGCCCAAGGTGTCCGAGCCGTTTTTCTCCACCAAAGCGTCCCGCTCTGGCGGCGAGGGCGGGGGGCTGGGCCTTGGCCTGTCGATCTGCCGCGCCATCCTTGCCGAATTCGGGGGCTCTTTGCGTATGGACACCCAGCAGCACAGGGGGTGTACGGTCAGTGTACGCTTGCCACCCTGGCAAGAAATCCCCATGGGCGAGGCCGCCGAATGACGAAAACGCTTTTTGTGGTCGATGACGACGCCGATCACCGCGCCGCTTTGGCCGATCTTCTCGACGCTGCCGGTTATGCCGTGCAGACCTTCGCCACAGCCCCCGCCGCGCTGGAGGCGCTAGACTCTCCACCAGATCTTGTGATCACCGATCTGCGCATGCCCCAAATGGACGGTATCGCCCTGCTCAAGGCGCTGCAAATCCGCCTGCCCGACCTGCCGGTTCTGATGATCTCGGGGCATGGCGACGTCGCCCAAGCGGTGCAAGCCATCCGCGCCGGGGCCGAGGATTTTCTGGAAAAGCCCTATGATGCGGGCCATCTGATCCTGACCGTCGAACGCACCCTCCGCTCCGCCGCCACCCGCGCCGAAGTGCATCGTTTGCAGTCCATGCTCACCGACCCGCCCGGCTCTCCTTTCCTTGGGGAAAGCCGGGCTTTATCGGCGGCGCGGGACCGGATTGCGGCGCTTGGGCCGTTGGATGTGGACGTCGTCATTCAGGGAGAAACGGGCACGGGCAAGGAGTTAGCGGCGCGGCACCTGCATGGGCAAAGCCACCGCGCGGCGGGGCCCTATGTTGCGGTGAACTGCGCCGCCATTCCCGAAGGCATGTTTGAAACGTTGATGTTTGGCCATTCCGACGGGGCGTTTCCCGGGGCAGGGGCCGCGCGCGCCGGAAAGATCGAGGCGGCGAGCGGCGGCACCCTTCTTTTGGATGAAGTCGAATCTCTGCCGCTGACCTCTCAGGCCAAGCTGTTGCGCGTTTTGCAAGAACGGGCGGTGGAACGATTGGGCGAACACCATGCCCGGCCGGTCGATCTTCGTGTGATTACAACCACTAAGACCGATCTTCGCGCCGCGTCGGACGCCGGGCATTTTCGCAGCGACCTTTACTTTCGGTTGGCCGGTGCCGCGTTGAACCTGCCGCCATTGCGCGAAACCGGGGAGGATATCGGGCTGATTTTCACGCATTACGCCCAACTTGCCGCCCGGCAATACGGGCGCGAAGGGGTAACGGTTGACTTTGCGCTGCGCCGTCTTTTGCAAAAGCGGGCGTGGCCGGGCAATGTTCGCGAATTGAAAGCGGCCGCGAAAAACCACGCGCTTGGCCTGAACGATCTGCGCCCCGAGGGGCCGGTGGATCAATCGAGCGGGCCGCAGACCCTTGCCGATAAGGTTGCGGCCTTTGAAGCGCGGGAAATTGCCGCCGCGCTGGATCGTCACCGCGGCAATACGCAGCGCGCGGCTGAAACGCTTGGCCTGCCCCGGCGCACCCTGAATGACAAGATGCGCCGCTACGATCTGGGAGATTAGCGGCGGTCAAAAGCTGAAGCTGATTTCGTCCGTGTCGATCTTGGTGGAAAGCCGGCGATGTTGCCGGCTGAGTTCATCGCGCAGAATGGCAAAATGCACCTCGGCCGGGGCGAGATCGGCGGTCAGGGTCGGGTCGGCCAACAGGTTCCACAGCGGCGCATCGATGCGCTGTTTTCCCCCGGCGCCCCGCACCACCCACCGCTGATCGGGGCGCAAGATTTCAATCTGCCCCCCAAACGGCAAGGCGCTTTCCAGACACAGGATCATCAGGAAGACAAGCTTGACCTCCCTCCGGGCGGAGGGGTCGTCGGGTTTCCAATCGATCCGGATGCGCCCGCCCCGCCCCAAGGTGGTGAGGATGTCGCGGATTTCCCCGGCGGAAAGCTTTTGGTCATTCGGCCCTGCCGCGCCAAAGGCCACCCGGAAAAAGCGCACCCGTGCATTGGCACTGGCCACAGAGTCAAGAATGAGCTGCAATTCCGGGCTTTTGCCAAGCCCATCCATCATCAAAAGTTCGACCCCATTGCCGATAGCGCCGATCGGGCTAATAAGGTCGTGACAGATTCGAGAGCCGATCAGCGCAGTCATATCGGGTTTTTCGGACATAGCTTTGACTTTCGGGGTACAGGAATGTCGATGAATGGATTGTTAGAGCCCGGAATGTTTGTGCGCCACCCACATCAGCCGGATTGGGGGTTGGGACAGGTGCAATCCAATATCGGCGGGCGGATCACCGTAAACTTTGAACATGCGGGCAAAGTGGTGATCGACGGCCGCCAGATCGATCTGATGCCGGTGTTTGACCAGTGAACCGTGCGACATCGGGGCATAAAACAACCTTGATCAAGCCGAAAGATGGATCGGGTTCAGGGCCAGCGATCGCTTGCCCGAAAACGACGCATCCTTTATCGAATATCATCGTTAACTGTTGGTAAACGCCGTCGAGGTATCGGGATCGGCCCAGTCGGAAGCTGTATGACACAGAATGAAAAATATGCCGTCAGGCTGGCTCGGACAGAGGCGGATCTGATTTCCGCGCAGCGGTTGCGGTATCGGGTTTTCGTCGAAGAGTTGGGCAGCGATGGCCCGCAGGTCGATCACATCCAAAAGCTGGAGCGCGATGAGTTCGACGCGATTTTCGACCATCTGGTGTTGGTCGATTGCACGGTGCCGCAGGGGCTGGACCATGTGATCGGGGTGTATCGGCTGTTGCCGTCGGACCGGATCGGCAGCGACGGGCGGTTTTATTCGGAAAACGAGTTTGATCTGGGGCCGCTGCGGCAATCGGGGCGCAAGCTGCTGGAGCTGGGGCGGTCGTGCGTGCATCCCGATCATCGGGGCGGAACCAGCATGTTTCATCTGTGGAACGGGCTGTCAGACTATGTTCTGGACCGAAAGATCGAAGTTCTGTTCGGGGCGGCCAGCTTTTTCGGAACCGATATCGCGGCCCTGAAAACCCCGCTGTCCTATCTGCACCACATGCATCTGGCGCCACCCGCGCTGCGGGTCAAAGCCTTGGGGCCGACGGCGGTGCCGCTGAACCATATGCCGATCGAGACGTTGGACAAGAAGGCCGCGTTGAAGGCGATTCCGCCGTTGATCAAGGGCTATCTGCGGCTGGGCGGCTTCGTGGGCGAGGGGGCCTTTGTCGATCATGCGTTCAACACGACCGACGTCTGTCTGGTCATGGATACCGCGCGGATGAGCAACCGCCATTATGATTACTATACGCGGGGCCGGGTTCAGGAATGACCGATTGGCGCGACGACAGGCCCGCGACTGCGGGCTTTTCCATCGCGGATTGGGCGCGGATCTTGGGCCGTGGGGCGATTTTCGGCGCCGTCACCTTTGGCGGTTTGGCGATCCTGTTGGCGGTGCGCCTGATCGAAGCGCCGCTGTTTCGCGCGCATCGGCCGTGGACGCCCTATATCACGCAGGCCGTTTGCAAATTGGCCTTTGTGATCCTGCGGATTTCGCTTTCGGTGCGGGGACGTCCGATGCAGCGGGATGGGGCGATGGTGTCAAACCATTGTTCGTGGCTGGATATCTTTGCGCTGAACGCCTGCGCGCGGATTTATTTCGTGGCCAAGGCCGAAGTGGGCACCTGGCCCGGCATCGGATGGTTGGCGCGGGGGACGGGCACGGTTTTCATCGCGCGAAAGGGGACCGAAGCGAAAAAGCATCAGGCCGTGTTCGAAGAGCGGTTGCGCGCGGGGCATCGGCTGCTGTTCTTTCCCGAAGGCACCTCGACCGATTGTCTGCGGATGCTGCCGTTCAAGACCACCTTGTTCGAGGCGTTTTACACCCATGGTCTGGACCGGGAGATGTATATCCAGCCGGTCAGCCTGATCTATCGGGCCCCCGACGGATCGGACCCCCGGTTTTACGGGTGGTATTCGGACATGGATTTCGCCAGCCATCTGCTGTTGGTCTTGGCCCAAAAGCCGCAAGGGCGGGTGGAGATCGTCTTTCACCCCGAGGTTCCGGTGGACGGATTCGAGGGGCGCAAGGCGTTGGCCACGCATTGCGAGCGGGTGGTGCGGGCGGGGTTGCCGCCCACGATCCAGAGTTAGGGGTCAGCCAAGGGGCGCGATCAGATCGCGCAGGCGCGCGGCCGGATCGTCAGAGCCCCAGAGTTCGACGCCAAAAGCGAAGTGATCGGCAACGGGGCCAAACTTTTCGATCAGTTCGCGGGTCAGGTGACCCTCGGCCACGACGGGGACCTCGATCATCTGCGACCACCAGTCAAACAGGTCGAAGTCGGCGCATTTTCCATCGCCCAGACCCGATGCCCCGACCGGACCAAAGGCCACGTAATCGGCCCCGGCCTCGCCCGCCGAAAGGCCCTCGTGGCGGGTGGTGCCGCAGAAGGCCCCGATGATCGCATCGGCCCCCAGATCCTTGCGCGCCTTGCGCACGGAGCGGGCCCCATCGGGAAGGTGAATCCCGTCCAGCCCCAGCCGTTCGACCAGCAACAGATGCGAGTCGATCACGACGGCCACATCCCGGGAATGGGCCACTTCGCGCAGAGCATCGGCGGCCCGAATCAAATCATCTTCGTCCCGGGTCGCAAGCGAGATCCGCAAACAGGCGATTTCGACGGAATCCATGACCGCCGCCAATTGATCGGGAAAGGTGTCGATGTCAAAGCTGGCAGGCGTGATCAGGTTGATCTGCGGGCGATCTTCGTTGGCCATGGGAACCTCTTTGCGCGATATCGGCCCCTGTAGCAGCCTTTTTTGCGGTTGGCTATGACTTGGGCGGCAATGCCCTTGCGGTGGCCAGCGACATTGCAAACAACTTTGCCCGCACATCGTCATCGGCGCAGGCGTCATCGCTGACCTGAACCATTCCGGTCATGGGTTTGCCGGTAAAATCAAGTTCTGACACCCCCGGCAAAGCCAGTGCGGCGGCGTAATGATCTTTGCCGACACGGAACATGGCCCCGCCCTTGTGCACCCCGCAGACCATGTGGCCGTGCAAAAGAAACGCGAGCCCCCCGAACATCTTTTTCTCGGTCACGGGCTCGGCGGTCAGGTCGTCGCGCAACATTTGCGCCAATCCCAAGTCAAAGGCCATGGCATCTTTCCTTGCCCCGTTACGGGGAACAGCGTATCAGCCCGCGTCAAAGTTGGGGAGTGGTGATGATCGAGCCTGCATTCATCCTTGTCCGTCCACAGATGGGCGAAAACATTGGGGCCGCCGCGCGGGCCATGTTGAACTTTGGCCTGACGCGGATGCGGATTGTCGACCCTCGGGATGGGTGGCCGAACCCCAGGGCTGCCGCCATGGCCAGCGGCGCGGGGCGGGTTCTGGATTATGCGGGTCTGTTTCCCGACGTTCCGACAGCGATTGAAGATTGCGATTATGTCTTTGCGACCACGGCCCGCTCACGCGAGTTGGTCAAGCCGATCATGACCCCGGAACGGGCGATGGAGATGACGCGCGCCATGGCCGCCGAGGGCAAGCGCGTGGGAATCCTGTTCGGACCCGAGCGGGCAGGGCTGGAAAACGAAGATGTGATCCATGCCAATGCGATCATCACCGTTCCCGTCAACCCAGAGTTTGCCAGCCTTAACCTGGGGCAATGCGCGCTGCTGATGGGGTATGAATGGCAACGCCAGACCCAAGTGGCCGTGCCCGAGGTCATGGGGTTGGCGCGCACGGAATTCGCGCGCCATATCGATGTGGAAAAGCTGGCAGATCATTGGGAAAGCCGTCTGGAGGACGCCGGTTTCTTTTATCCGCCCGAAAAGGCCCCGGTCATGAAGATGAACATGCGCAACATGTGGACGCGGTTGAACCTGACGCGGGCCGAGGTGCAGACCTTTCACGGCATCCTGCGCCAGATCGCTTGGAAGTTGCGCCAGCAAGGGCAAGATCAGGAATAACCCTTGGCGGGGGCCGCGACACTTTGGGCGCGGCCTCTTGAAGCGGGATGCCCCCGGCCCTAGTGTCCGGCCCAAGCGATATGAGGGCGAACATGGCTGGGAAACGCAGCGTTTTCGAAGAAGTGGGCACGAATGTGCAGGCCAAGCCGCAGCCGAAAGGCGGTTTGATCGATGGCAAGCCCAAGGGTGCCCGCCGGGCGATCAGACTTTGGCTGATGATGATCTTTGGTCTGGTGATGGCGATGATCGCGGTCGGTGGGCTGACACGGTTGACGGATTCGGGCCTGTCGATCACCGAATGGCGCCCTGTCACGGGGGCCTTGCCGCCGTTAAACGATGCAGCCTGGGCCGTTGAATTCGAGAAATACAAGCAGATCCCCGAATTCCAGCTTCAGAATTCCCAGATGACGGTCGATGATTTCAAATCGATCTACTGGTGGGAATGGGGGCATCGCCAATTGGGCCGGGTGATCGGTCTGGTCTGGGCGGTTGGCTTTATCGGGTTTCTGGCTTTGCGCAAGATTCCCCAAGGTTGGACCGGGCGGCTGCTGTTGCTGGGCGCTTTGGGCGGGGCACAAGGTGCGATTGGCTGGTGGATGGTGTCTTCGGGGCTGACCAACCAGCGGGTCGATGTCGCCAGTTACCGTCTGGCAACCCATCTGGGTCTGGCCTTTGTCATTCTGGGGTTGACGGCGTGGTACGTCTTTCAGATGGGGCGGTCTGAGGTCGATCTGATGCAGGCGCGCCGGAGCCGCGAGGCAAAGCTGTTCAGCCTGTCGACGGGCCTGTTGCATCTGGCGTTCTTGCAGATCCTCTTGGGGGCCTTGGTGGCCGGGATCGATGCCGGGCGGGCGTTTCCGACATGGCCCGACATGAACGGTTCGTTCTTTCCGGTCGATGCGTTTTACGTTCCGGATGGGGCGGGGGGCAGTTTGCCTGTGTGGCACGCCTTTTTTGAAAATCCGGGCTTGGTGCAGTTCATGCATCGGATGGTCGGCTATGCGCTGATGTTCATGGGCTTTGTCACTTGGTTGCGGGGGCGCAAATCGGCGCATGCCAGCACGCGGTTGGCGTTTCACATGATGATCGCCATGCTGGTCGCTCAGGTCGGGATCGGCATCGCCACGGCCTTGACGGCGGCCCACTTGCATGTTGCGATCACGCATCAGGTTGGTGCGGTGATCCTTTGGGTGCTGATCCTGCGCGCCCGGCATCTTTCGCAATACCCGGTGGCCGGGTCGATCCGGAAAGGGACGGCATGACACTTTCGAATTCCGCATATGACGAATTGATGGCGTTTCAGCGCGAAACCGAGGCTTTGGCCCAAGTGGCGGGGCGGTTGGGCTGGGATCAGGAAACGATGATGCCGCGCGGTGCGGCAGGCCAGCGCTCTGAGGAAATGGCGGCGATGGAGGGGGTTCTGCACGCCCGCCGGACCGATGCGCGCATTGCCGAATGGCTGGACAAGGCCGTGGCGAACGATGATGTGGCGCGCGCCAATCTGCGCCACATTCGTCGCAGCCATACCCGCATGGCCAAGGTTCCTGCCCGTCTGGCACAGGAATTGGCCCGGGTCACAAGCATGGCCCAAGGGATCTGGGCCGAAGCGCGGGCCAACGACGACGTGGCCGCCTTTTTGCCGACCCTGACCGAAGTCATCACCCTGCGTCGGGAAGAGGCGGCCTGTTTGGCCGGTGGGGGCGATCTTTACGATGCCCTGATGGACGATTACGAGCCGGGCGCGACCGCCGCGACCATCGGCGCGATGTTTGACCGGATGCGCCCACGGCTGGTTGCCCTGCGTGAGCGGGTTCTGGGGGCCGCGAAACAGCCCCAAAAGCTGGAGGGAACCTTTCCGCAAGCCGCGCAAATGGAGCTGACCCGCAAACTGGCCGATGCCTTTGGCTATGATTGGTCGCGCGGGCGGATCGATCTGGCGGTGCATCCGTTCAGTTCGGGTTCGGGCGACGACAGCCGCATCACCACGCGGGTTGTCGAAAGCGACCCGTTCAACTGTTTCTACTCGACAATTCATGAGGTGGGGCATTCCTGCTATGAATTGGGGATCGACCCGGCCTATCGCCTGACGCCGTTGGGTGGGGGCGTCTCGATGGGGGTGCATGAAAGCCAAAGCCGGATTTATGAAAATCAGATGGGGCGCAGTCGGGCCTTTACCGGCTGGCTGTTTGACCAGATGGTCGCCACCTTTGGCCCGCTGAATGTGACCGATGCCGAGGCGTTCTATGCCTCGGTCAACAAGGTGCATTCCGGCTATATTCGTACCGAGGCGGATGAGGTGCATTACAATCTGCACGTCATGATGCGGTTTGATCTGGAACGGGCGTTGATCCGGGGGGATCTGGCGGTGGCCGATCTTGAGGCGGCGTGGAATGACCGTTTCTTGGCCGATTTTGGCGTGGCCGTCGATCGTCCGCGCAATGGGATGCTGCAGGATGTCCATTGGTCGTGCGGCCTGTTCGGCTATTTCCCGACCTACACGTTGGGCAATGTCTATGCCGGATGCCTGATGCAGGCCCTGCGCAAGGCGGTGCCCGATGTCGATGCCAGCCTTGCCAAGGGCGATGCGCGCCCGGCGACGGCCTGGCTGAACCAGAACCTGCAGCGCCATGGCGGCCTTTTTGAGCCCGAAGAGGTGGTGACCCGCGCCTGCGGATTTACCCCGAACGAGGGGCCGCTGCTGGACTATCTGGATGCCAAATTTGGCGAAATCTACGGTCTGTGATGCAAGATGCCGCCCCAAGGGGCGGCATCTTTCCTTGGGTCCGGCCCAATCCGGGGGTCAGGTCCAATCCGGTTTGCGTTTTTCCAGAAAGGCGCTGATGCCTTCGTTGGTATCGCGCCACATCATGTTTTCAACCATGACCTTGCCCGCATGGGCATAGGCCTGATCCAGCGGCAGCCCAAGCTGATCGTAAAACGCGCGCTTCCCGATCTTGACCGCCGCCGTCAGCTTGCCCGCCAAGGTCTGGGCAAGGCGCATGGTTTCAGCCTCAAGCGCGTCGGGGGGGGCAACCCGATTGACCAGCCCGACCGCCGCCGCCCGTTGGGCATCGATGAATTCGCCCGTCGTCAACATTTCGAACGCGACCGAGGCGGGAACCTTGCGCGACAGCGCGACCATCGGCGTCGAGCAGAACAGCCCGATATTGACCCCATTGACCCCGAAACGCGCGCCCTCGGCCGCGACGACCATATCGCACGAGGCCGCAAGCTGGCATCCGGCCGCCGTGGCAATGCCGTGAACCTGTGCAATGACAGGTTGGGGCAGGGCGGGGATCTTTTGCATCATGGTCGCGCACCGATCAAACAGCCCTTGAAAATAGGCCGCACCCTTGTCGGGCGCCTGACGACCGGCCTGCATTTCCTTTAGATCATGACCCGCGCAAAACACTTTGCCGGCCCCCCGCAAGACCACCACCTTGACACCTGTGTCTTGGGCCAGAGCGTCAAAGCACGTATCCAGCGCGGCCAGCATGGCATCTGACAGGGCGTTCAACCGGTCGGGCGCATTCATCGTCAAAATCGCGACGCCATCGAGATCGGTTCGCTGCACCAAGGGTTCGGTCATTGCATCCTCCTGCCGTTTTGGGTCAGCTTAGGTCGGCAGGATCACAGAGGAAAGGCTTTGCGAATGAAAATGAATGCAGCGGATCTGCAGGCGTTCTTGGCGCAGGACTTTCCCCAAGTGGCCGATGATTTTCGGGTGGAAGAGGTGACGGACAGCGGTGTGCGCGTCAGGCTTCGGGTGCAAGACCGCCATTTGCGCCCCGGCGGCACCGTTTCGGGCCCCAGCATTTTTGCCTTGGCCGATGTGGGCCTGTATCTGGCGATCCTGTCGCAGATCGGCCCGGTGGCTTTGGCGGTTACGACCAATTGCGCGATCGATTTCATGCGCAAGCCCGAGGCGGGGGTGGACCTGATCGCCGAGGCCCGGCTCTTGAAACTGGGCCGCGTGCTGGCGGTGGGCGATGTCTTGCTGTTTTCCGAAGGCGGCCTGCAGCCCGTGGCGCGGGCAAGTCTGACCTATTCGATCCCGCCCAAGACCCAAGGGTAACCCGCGCGGGCAAAACAAAACCCCGCACCGAACGAACGGGCGGGGTCCTGAAGGGGAACGGGGGGATCAGCCCTTGGGGCGGGCGAAGCTTCCCTCGATCTGGGCGCCGCTTTCAATGACGACGGTCTTATAGGCCACATCGGCCGCGACCTGAGCGCTGGCGCGCAACGTAAAGGTGCCAGCCGCAACCTGACCTTCCAGCTTGCCGCGCACTTCGACGGTTTCCGCCCGGACCGTGCCGTTCAAACGTCCTTCGGCCGAAACGACCAACCCACGTGCGACGACATTGCCATCAATCTCGCCCGCCATTTCAATATCGCCGAGGGCGGTCACTTCCCCGGTGATCCGCAGGTCCGACGCAAAGGTCGACCGGGAATTCGAATTCCGCGCGGTGGTGGTCATGGCGCCCGCGGGCGCAGCGGTCTGATCGGCGGTCTTGTTAAACATGATGCATCCAACGTGTGACTTTCCGCCGATAAGGGCGCAAGGGTCGCGCGCGGTCAAGTCTTGCGCGACGATCCTGCGGGTTTTCGCCGGTTTTCTTGGGGATCGCCCAAGTGCGGGAGCGGTTTTGCGGGGCAGCACCTGGCAGACCGGTCTTGGGCC
>JALQUQ010000290.1 GCA_023263735.1 Paracoccaceae bacterium
AAAATGGTTCAGCAACAGCGGGATATCCTCCAGCCGTTCCTCCAGAGTGGGCAGAACGATGACAACCGGGCTGATGCGGTAGAACAGGTCCAGACGGAACCGATCCTGTTCGATAAAGGCCTCTAGATCGCGGTTGGTCGCGGAAAACAGGCGGAAATCCACGGGCTTTGGCTTTTCACCGCCAACCCGCTCCACGATGCGGTCTTGAAGCACGCGCAAAAGCTTGGATTGCACTTCCAACGGCATGTCGCCGATTTCATCCAGAAAGATCGTGCCCTTGTCGGCCTGTTCGAACTTGCCCGCGCGGCCTTTGCGATCGGCCCCGGTAAAAGAGCCGGCCTCGTAGCCGAACAATTCGCTTTCGACCAGACTTTCGGGTAGTGCTGCGGCGTTGACCGTGACCAACCGGCCATCAGAGCGTGGCGACAACATGTGCAGGGCCTGTGCCACCAGTTCCTTGCCCGTGCCGCTTTCGCCTTGGATCAGGACGGGAATGTCCAGCGGGGCGACCTTGCGGATTTGTTCCTTGACGGACCTGATCGCGAAACTCTGGCCGATGATCGCATCCAGATATTTCTCGGAGGCCCCGGTGGCGGTGGCGGCCTTTGCCTTGTAGGTTGCGATTTCCTGTTCCAGCGCGTTGATGCGCCGTGACATCGCCTCGACCTGCTGAGGGCCTTTGAACATGATGCGGCCAATGGCCCCCACGATCTTGCCGTCATGCAGAATGGGGTGGCGCGAAACGACGCGGTCCTTGCCCCGCATTCGGTGAATTTGGCCAACCTCGGCAACACCGGTGCGCACAACATGGTGCAGCCGGGTGTTTTCGATCACGTCCCGCACCTTGCGCCCGACGCCTTCGCCCGATTGCATGCCAAAGAATTTTTCGTGGACCGGAGAAATATAGCTCAGCCGCTCTTCTGCATCGACAACCGCCATCGCGTCATAGGGGTCTGACAGAATGTGGTTCAGGATGTCATAGGCGAAATCGACCTTGAGCACAAAGTCGAGCACGGTATCCGAGGGCGGTTCGGTCAGCACGACCAGATAGCCCGCATTCACGCCCGTCACCAATGCCACATATTGCGCATCGGCCAGCAAGAGGGGCGACAGACGGCGCTCGGCCGCCTCGGCCAGCCATTCCCGGTTTCCGGCAATGGCGCGGATGCGGCGGTCATCGGCATCGCCCAGCGTTGCCTGAACCTTGCCAGAGGAATCGGCGATAAGGATTCCCTTGACGCCGACGTGTTTTGCTTTGTTATGGAGCGGGTCGGGCAAGATACGGACCTCATTCTTCGCGGATCACGGTCAAAAATGCCCGTTACGACATCACGATATCCATATCTCTGTATGCCGTTTGGACACTGCGTCCGAGTGATACTCCTTTTGTCTGCCAGTGAAACACTTTTGCCCAAAGGGTCTCTCTATCCCGGGCATAGTTAAAACCTGATACGCATTCCCGGTTTTACGATGCTAACCTCTGCCCACGGCGGGCGTTTTCAAACGATTTGCCGGAATGGGGGGAATCATGGAACTGCGTCACAAACTGTTCGGGCAGGCCCGGCAGACCATTGCGATCACGCCTCGGGTCATTCAGTCCATCAAATTTCTCAAATACGGCCATCAGGAACTTTGCGAATATCTCAAGGAACAGCAGGAAAAGAACCCGCTGGTCGAATTGGTGATGCCCGAAATTCTGCCGACCGCCCGCCCGGCGGAACGGCGACGCGGCGGATCGTTGGGGACCGGCGGGGCAGGTGGTGCCTTGGGCGGTCTGGATCTGCCGGGGATCGAGGAAACCACCGCCCAATCTGTCAGCCTGCGGGAACATCTGTTGCAGCAGGTCGATGTTGATATCATGGGGCAGGCCGAAAAGGCGATTGCCACCGAAATCGTCGAAAGCATCGATCCCGACGGCTATATTCGCCGCGATCTGGAGGAAATCGCCGATTTTCTGGGGGTTCCCCTGTCGCGGGTTGAAATCGTGCTGGCGCAGGTTCAGGGATTTGAGCCGACGGGCGTGGGCGCGCGCGACCTGAGCGAATGCCTGTTCCTGCAATTGGCCGAGCGGGGGCAAGCCTCGCTGCCGATGATGCGGCTTTTGGAAAACCTGCCGCTGTTGGCCCGCCACGATCTGCCCGCATTGGCCCGTCACTGTGGGGTCAAGGTGCAAGAGGTTGCGGCGATGGCTCAGATCCTGCGCACACTTGATCCGCGCCCCGGCCGCAGCTTTGAATCCGAACCCCTGATGCCCGCCATGCCGGATGTCTTGGCCGAGCGCGCCGAGGATGGCACCTTTACCGTATCGTTGAATTCGGCCCTGTTGCCAAAGGTTCTGGTGAACCGGGAATATTACGCCAAGATGCGCAAGGGCGCGCGGGGCGAGGATGACGTGCGCTTTGTCACCGATTGCATCAAGGATGCCAATTGGCTGGCCCGCAATCTGGATCAGCGGGCAAACACCCTGCTGCGCGTGGCGTCAGAGATCGTGAAGCGCCAGCAGGCCTTTTTCGTGCATGGCGTCGAACATATCAAACCGCTGTGTCAGGGCGATGTGGCGACCACGCTTGGCGTGCACCGCTCGACCGTCTGTCGGGCGATTTCGGATAAATTCGTGATGACCAATCGCGGGTTGTTCGAATTGAAGTTCTTCTTTTCAAACGGTTTTGCCTCGGGCGGGGAAACGGGGGATGTTTCTGCCGAATCCATCCGGGCGCGCATCCGTCAGATGATCGACGGTGAAAATCCGGCCAAGGTGTTGTCGGATGATGCCATCATGGCCACCCTTCAGGCCGATGGCATTGAAATCGCCCGCCGGACGGTCGCCAAATACCGCGAGATGTTGGGGCTGCAATCGTCCTCGGCGCGCCGGCGTCAGCACAAGGCCGCGCGCATCGCGGCTCAGTTGGTGGCCTGACCCATTCGGCACGGCAATTGCTGGTGCCGGATCAGAGATAAAGGAGTGACCGATGAGCCTCGCCAATGGCGATTCCGCCGAATATTTTGCCGCCGCTGCCCAAGGGCGGCTGGTCTTTCAGAAATGCGATGCCTGCGGAGCCGTGCAGTTCCCGCCGCGCCATCATTGCGCCACCTGTTGGGAGGCGAACCTGACCTGGACCGATGCCAGTGGGCGCGGCAAGGTTGAAAGCTTTACCATCGTGCGCCGCGCCCCTTTGCCCGCCTATCGCGGCAAGGTGCCCTATGTCGTTGCCGCGATCACGACCGAGGAAGGCCCGCGCATGATCGCCACCCTGACCGGCGAAACCGCGCTCGACGTGGCGATTGGGGATGCGGTGACCGTGGCGTTCGAGCCGGGGATCGATGGCGATATGCTGCCGGTGTTCAGCCGCGCATGACCGCCGACATCTGTGCCTTGGGCCTCCCGACATTCCACACGCGGGTCGAGGCGTGGGAATGCGATCACAACCAACATTGGAACGTGCGCCACTATATGCGCGTGTTCCAATTGGCGGGGCAGGTCGCCCGCAGTGGGGCCGGGGGCCAAGGCGCGGCCCCGTTTTCACAGCTAAGCCGGTATCACCGCGAATTGGTTCAAACCGCCCCGGTCGAGGTCAGAACCTGCGTCTTGGCCGATGGGCCGATGGCCGGGTTTCTGGTGCATCTCTTGTGCTCCGAAGCGAAACTTTCGGCCACGGCGATCGAAGGCCCGGCGCAAGCGGTAGATGTGCCCTTGGTCACGCAAGATCAGGTGGCCGCCGCCTTGCCGCGCGGATTGGACGGAGGCGCCCACCATCGCCGTGCCGATCTGGGCTTGGCGGGGTTCAAGGTGATCGAACATGGCTTTGTCCAGCCCCGCGACATCAACCATCTGGATCAGCTTTCGGTCGATAGTTCACCCTGAAC
>JALQUQ010000291.1 GCA_023263735.1 Paracoccaceae bacterium
TCGGCCAAAGTGAAAATATCGGCGGGCGTTCTGACCGGCAGATCGGCGTCTTTAAAGAACATCTCCACCTGTTTCGCGCCCAAACCCTCGATGTCAAAGGCCGCGCGCGAGACGAAATGTTTCAGCCGTTCCACCGCCTGCGCGGGGCAGATCAGGCCACCGGTGCAACGCCGGACCGAGTCGCCCTCTTCGCGCACGGCGGGGCTTTCGCATTCGGGGCACAGGGTCGGAAAGACAAAGGGCACCGAATCGCCCGGGCGGAACTTCAGGTCGACATCCGCGATCTTGGGGATCACATCGCCCGCGCGATAGACCTGCACCCGGTCGCCGACGCGAATATCCTTGCCGCCCCGGATCACCTCGCCCCGGCTGTCGCGCCCGGCGATGTAATCCTCATTGTGGAGGGTGGCGTTGCTGACAACGACGCCGCCCACCGTGACCGGACGCAGGCGCGCCACGGGCGACAGGGCCCCGGTGCGCCCCACCTGAATGTCGATGCCCAGCAGATCGGTCCAGGCCAGTTCGGCCGGGAATTTATGCGCAATCGCCCACCGGGGGGTGGTGGAGCGAAACCCAAACGCCGCTGCAAGGCCAAGTCATTGACCTTGTAAACCACGCCGTCGATGTCATAGCCCAGCGTCGGGCGGTCGATTTCGATCTGGCGGTAATGCGCCAACATCTCGTCCGGGCCGGCGCACAGCCGCGTGCGGTCATTGACCGCAAAGCCCATCGCCGCCAACCGCTCGATCGCGCCGATCTGCGTGGGTGCCAATGGGTCCGACAGATCCCCCCAGCTATAGGCGAAAAAGCGCAGCGGGCGCGATTTCGTCACGCTGGCATCCAACTGGCGCAAAGACCCCGCCGCCGCGTTGCGCGGATTGGCAAAGGCCTTTTCCCCCTTTTCGGCCTGCCGCACATTCAGCGCGGCGAAATCGGCGTGGGACATGTACACTTCGCCCCGAACCTCCAGCACCTCGGGGGCGCCGATCAGCGTTTGGGGGATATCGCCAATCGTGCGGGCATTTTCGGTGACGTTTTCGCCCACCTCGCCATCGCCCCGCGTCGCCGCTTGCACCAATTGCCCCTGTTCATAGCGCAAAGACAAAGACAGCCCGTCAATCTTTGGCTCGGCGGTAAAGGCCAGCGCGCCGGTATGGTTCAGATATTTGCGCACCCGATCGTCAAAATCGGTGACATCGCCGTCTTCGAACGCGTTTTCCAGACTGAGCATCGGCACACGATGCGCCACCTTGCCAAACCCGTCCGATGGGGCCGCCCCCACCTTTTCGCTGGGACTGTCTGCACGTTTCAACGACGGGAATCGCGCCTCGATCTCGGCATTTCGGCGGCGCAGGGCGTCATAGTCGGCGTCGGAGATGACCGGCGCATCCATCCCGTGATAGGCAAGGTTCGCGGCATCGATTTCCGCAGACAATCTGGCCAATTCGGCCTTGGCCTCTGCCAGGGTCAGATCCTCTACCGCTTTGTCCGACATGCATCCCTCCCGCACCTTGGGCTAAGGTTTAGGAGGCGGAGCGGTCAAGGTAAAGCCATCCGCCTGAGACTATGCAAGTTTCCGGTGATCCTCAAGGTTGGGGTCGCGCAACACATATCCCCTCCCCCAGACGGTTTCGATGTAATTCTGGCCCCCCGTCGCCTCGGCCAATTTCTTTCTCAACTTGCAGATGAAAACGTCAATGATCTTGAGTTCCGGTTCATCCATCCCGCCATAAAGATGGTTCAGGAACATTTCCTTGGTCAGCGTTGTGCCTTTGCGCAGCGACAAAAGCTCCAGCATCTGATATTCCTTGCCCGTCAGATGAACGGTTTTCCCCTCCACCTCAACCGTTTTGGCATCAAGGTTGACCAGAACCTTGCCGGTGGAAATCATCGATTGGCTGTGCCCTTTGGATCGGCGGATGATCGCATGAATGCGCGCCACCAATTCCTCGCGATGAAACGGCTTGGTCAGGTAATCGTCGGCCCCGAAACCAAATCCTTTCAACTTGTTATCCGTGTCATCGGCCCCCGACAGGATCAGAATCGGCGTATCGATCCGGGCCATCCGGATTTGGCGCAGCACCTCATGCCCCGACATGTCGGGCAGGTTCAGATCCAGCAGGATCAGGTCGTAATCATAGAGTTTTGCCAGATCGACCCCGTCTTCGCCCAGATCGGTGCAATAGACATTCAAATTGGCATGGGTCAGCATCAATTCGATACTGCGGGATGTGGTGGGATCATCCTCAACCAAAAGTATTCTCATCCTGGCTCTCCACTTTCAGGCCTAACGGAACTCACCTTGGGCACCATTGGTTAACACAGGGTTACTCTGCCAGAAGCTGGACGAAATACAATCTAAAGTTGTTTATATTTTTGGATGGCCGTCACCCGCAGCCCGCGTTCGCCATGCGACTGCACCGCCCGCACCCAAAGATCGAACTCCTCCTCTGACAGGGAATAGCGATTCAACGCCTCTTCGCGGGAAATCAGGCCCGATTGCACCGCTTGCACCACCACCGCCTTGCGGCTGGCCACCCATCGGCGCACCGAAGGGTCGGGCAGATTGGCCCGCGTCAGAATCGACCCATCGGGCAAAGTGACCTGACGCGGCCCGTCAACGCGTTTGATATACATGGGAAAACCCCCGAAAAATCCTCAGACTGGGGGCCAGACTGGGGCGGCGCCGTTAAAGCCGCGTTTATTTGGCGTGGGATGCGGGGTTGAGAGTGTCGCGCATTTTCCTATATTCCGCACAGAATTCCAAAGGACATGCCATGCTGGACCAGCCGCTCAACTCCTTGGGCTTTGCCAAGCCCCCGTCCCAGACCCGCGTGGTTGTTGCCATGTCGGGCGGCGTTGACAGCTCGGTCGTGGCCGCGATGCTGGCCGAAGAGGGCTATGACGTCGTGGGCGTGACCCTGCAACTGTACGACCATGGCGCGGCCCTAGCCAAAAAAGGGGCCTGTTGCGCCGGGCGTGACATCCATGATGCGCGCCGTGTGGCCGAAACCATGGGTTTTCCGCATTACGTGCTGGATTACGAAAACACCTTCCGCGCGGCGGTGATCGAGGAATTTGCCGACGCCTATCTTTCGGGGGCGACCCCGGTGCCCTGCATTCGCTGCAATGAGCGGGTGAAGTTCAAGGATCTTTTGGCCACCGCCAAAGAGCTGGACGCCGATTGCATGGCAACGGGCCATTACATCCAGCGTCTGATGGGCGGCACGGGGCCCGAGCTTCATTGCGCGGCAGATGCCAACCGCGACCAAAGCTATTTCCTGTTTTCCACCACGCCCGAGCAATTGTCCTATCTGCGTTTCCCCTTGGGCCACCTGAAATCCAAGGCCGAAACGCGCGCGTTGGCGGCGAAATACGGCCTGCCGGTGGCTGACAAGCCCGACAGTCAGGATATCTGCTTTGTGCCCAACGGCAATTACGCGGCCGTGATCGAAAAGCTGCGCCCCGGGGCCGCCGATCCGGGCGAGATCGTGGATATGGACGGCAATGTTCTGGGCCAGCACCGCGGCGTGATTCATTACACGATCGGCCAACGCAAGGGCTTGGGCATTGGCGGGCTGGGGGAACCTTTGTACGTGGTCAAGCTGGACCCAGAGACCCGGCGCGTGATCGTCGGGCCGAAAACGGCCTTGGCCACGCGGGTGATCCCCGTGCGCGAAATCAATTGGCTGGGGGATACGCCCCTGACCAGCCAGCCGGAATGGCACCTGAACGTCAAGGTCCGGTCAACCCGCCCGCCGGCCCCGGCCATTCTGCGCCCGATTTCGGAGACCGAGGCCGAGGTTGAACTGTTGTCAGCCGAAGACGGGGTCAGCGCCGGTCAGGCCTGCGTGTTCTATGC
>JALQUQ010000292.1 GCA_023263735.1 Paracoccaceae bacterium
GGTTGCCGCGCCATCCTGCGCCTTTTCGGCGAAATCCAGATAGACGAATTCGGCGCCCATGGATTCGATCTGTTCGGCCACTTCGGGACGAACGTCAAAGGCCAGCGTGATTGCGCCCAGCGAGGTCGAGGTGCCGATGGCGGCAAGACCCGCCACACCCGCGCCCACGATCAGAACCTTGGCCGGGGGCACCTTGCCCGCTGCCGTCACCTGACCGGTGAAGAAGCGGCCAAAGTTGTTGCCCGCCTCGATCACCGCGCGGTAGCCCGCGATATTGGCCATCGACGACAGCGCGTCCATCTTTTGTGCGCGGGAAATGCGCGGCACCATATCCATGGCAACCACGGTCGCGCCCTGATCGGCCACTTGTTTCAAGAGGTCGGCATTCTGGGCGGGCCAGAAGAAGGAAATCAGCGTCTGGCCCGATTTCAGAAGCTTGGCTTCGTCCGCTTCGGGGCCGCGCACCTTGACCACGATGTCGGCGGCGTCAAACAGGGCCTTGGCGCTGTCCACCACCTCGACCCCGGCCTTGCGATAGGTGTCATCCGAAAACCCGGCCTTAACGCCCGCGCCAGTCTCGATCACACAGGAATGCCCCAGCTTTTGCAGCTGAAGCGCGGAATCCGGCGTCATCGCGACGCGATTCTCCCCGGCGAATATTTCTCTCGGTGCCCCGATTTTCACAGTATTTCCCCCGTCATTCAGGTGGCGTCGTTCCGTTCGTGCGTATTGCCCGGTGGAAGACTTGGGTCCTCATACCACCGCGCAAGTTTATTTCAAATACTTATGCTGCATAGCAGCAAAAATATCTGATATGCTAGCCGATCCATCTACCAGTTTTCGCCGCCCAACGACGATAGTCGTCGGGAAACAACCGGTTCAGCCGCGCCTCTTCGGCCAAGATGAACCGATATTGAATCAGCGTCATAAAGCCGATCACCAGCAGAAATCCAAGCGGCACATCCAGCCATAGGACAATGCCTGAGAGGACAAAGGCATCCCCCAGATAGATGGGGTTGCGGGAAAAGCGGAAAAAGCCGGTGGTGACCAGATGCGCGGGATCGCGGCCGGGAATAAAGGTGGTGCGGTGGCGCCACATTTGTAAAGCCGCCCCCAGCATCAGGCCCAAGCCCAAGACGACCATCCCCGCGCCCACGACCTGCCCGCCAAAACCGAAAAACGAAAACGGGATCAGGCGGTCAAGCCCCCAGACCGCGGCGATCGAGAGCGCAAGCCAGAACGGCGGCAATCCGGTCGGGCCGGGCAGTTTGGGCATCGGCGGGGTCTCCGGCGGGCTGCTTGACGTTGGGTCAGACTGTTCTTGGCTTTGGCCCCAAGTGCAACCCCGAAATCGCCCCCTTGCCCTTTTGGCCGCCCGTGGGATTGCATTGGCCCGAAAATCCGGCGAATGTCGCGTTCCCTTGCGCTTAGGATCAACCCGATGACCACCGATTTCACCGCGACCCGCGCCTTGTTTGATCTGCCCGAGGGGGTGATCTATCTGGATGGCAATTCGCTGGGCCCCCTGCCCGTGGCGGCCAAGGCCCGCGTTGCGCGCACGGTCGAGCAGGAATGGGGGCAAATGCTGATCCGGGGGTGGAACGCGGCCGGATGGATGGAGATGCCGCGCGCGCTTGGCGACCGGATCGCCCGGCTGATCGGGGCCGAACCGGGGAGCGTTGTTCTGGGCGATACGCTGTCGATCAAGGTGTATCAGGCGCTGGCCTCGGCGTTGGAGATGCGGCCGGATCGGCGGGTGGTGCTGTCGGACACGGGAAATTTTCCGTCAGATCTGTATATGGCGCAGGGGCTTTGTGCGACGCTGGGCGCGGATTATGCGCTGCGGACCGTGGCCCCCGAAGAGGTGGCGGCGGCGATTGGCCCCGATGTGGCGGTGGTGATGCTGACCGAGGTGGATTACCGCACGGGGCGCAAACATGATATGGCGGCGCTGACGCGGGCGGCCCATGCGGCGGGGGCGCTGATCCTCTGGGATCTGGCCCATTCGGCGGGGGCCTTGCCGGTGGAGCTGGCCAAAGCGGGGGCCGATTTCGCGGTGGGCTGCACCTATAAATACCTCAATTCCGGGCCGGGGGGGCCGGCCTTTGTTTATGTGGCACCCCGGCATCAGGATCGCGTGCGGCCTGCGCTGTCGGGATGGTTGGGGCATGAGGCGCCCTTTGCCTTTGATCCCGATTACCGGCCCGGCGCGGGGATCGAACGGATGCGGGTCGGAACGCCCCCGATCCTGCAACTGGCGGCGCTGGAGGCCAGTCTGGATATCTGGGACCGGGTCGATATGGCGGCGCTGCGGGCGCGGTCGATTGACCTGTCGGAATGCTTTATCGCGGCGGTGGAGGCGGGCACCGATGAACTGCGGCTGGCCAGTCCGCGTGATCCGGCGGCGCGGGGCAGTCAGGTCAGCTTTCACCACCCCGAAGGCTATGCGGTGATGCAGGCGCTGATCCATCGCGGGGTGATCGGTGATTTTCGCGCGCCCGATTTGCTGCGGTTCGGCTTTACGCCGCTGTTCACCACGGTCGAAGAGGTGCGGCGCGCGGCTGAAATCCTGTGCGAGATCTTGACCACCGAGGCCTGGAATACCCCGGCTTTCAAACAGCGCGCCAAGGTGACCTGAGGCCCAAGGATTCGCCCCAAGGAGGAAAAGCCCGACCGAGAGCCTGCGTTTTGGCCGAAATCGCAAAGATGTGATGATATGTGTATGGAAGGGGATCGGGGTTGCCGCGCGCCCCCCGTTTCGACGACCTTTTCCCGGTTTCAAACAGGGCAAGACGTTGAATTGAAAGTGATTTCATAGGGCCTTTCGACAGGTTTCCCCGATGATTCCCCGGGTTTTCGCTCGGCGGTGGGGGGATATTCCTTGCGATTGGGTTAACGCGGGCCGCGGAAATCGGCGGCAAATCGTGAAAAATTGCCGGAAAATGGGCCCAAGGTTGGGAATTCCGCCCCGTCTGCCCCTTTTTCCGTGGCGGGCGGTCGTGTAGTCTGGGGAAAATCAAATGGGGTCCCGTTTTGGGCCGCCTGTTAGGAATTGTTTATGATCCAAGCCAAAATTCGCCTGTCAGCGCTTGCGGCCCTTGGGGTGCTTGCACTGACGGCCTGCGTTCCCACGGAAACCGCAACCCGCTCTGCCGCCTTGCAAGCCCCGGCTGCGGTGAAATCCAATCAGGAATTGTATCTGGCGTCTTCGGACAACGGGTTCACGGTTCCGGCTGTTCCGGTCGAAAAGGTCCCCGATCAGTTCGAACGTCAGGTCGTGGATTTCCCAAGCGACGAAGCGCCCGGAACCATCATCATCAACCCGGCGGCCAAGCATCTGCATTTCATCTTGGGCAAGGGCAAGGCGATCCGCTATGGCATCGCCGTGGGCCGTGCGGGCTTTGAATGGTTGGGCGTGGCCAATGTGACCAGCCGCAAGAACTGGCCGACCTGGACCCCGCCGCCCGAAATGATCGAGCGTGATCCGTCCAAGGCCAAATACAAGGATGGTCAGCCGGGCGGCCCGTCGAACCCGCTGGGCGCGCGCGCCTTGTATCTGACGACCAATGGCCGCGATTATGGCTATCGCATCCACGGCACCCCGGATTGGTGGTCGATTGGCAAGAATGCCTCATCGGGCTGTATCCGCATGATCAATCAGGATGTGATTGATCTGTTCAACCGGGTGCCCGATGGCGCCAAGGTGATCGTGCTGACGCGGGATGGCAAGATCCCGACCAAGCTGACCTTGCCGCCGCCCGCCCCCAAGAAGAAAAAGCCGGAAGAGGCCGAAGCCGCGGTTGCGACCCCGGCAGATGCCGTGTCGGCGCCCTTGGCCGCAG
>JALQUQ010000293.1 GCA_023263735.1 Paracoccaceae bacterium
GGATACGGTCATCGGGCGCGATGCGATCATCGGGCCCAATGTCTTTTTCGGCCCCGGGGTTACCGTGGAATCCCACGCCGAAATTCGCGCATTTTGTCATCTGGAAGGGTGCCATATCTCCAAGGGGGCAACGGTCGGCCCCTTTGCCCGTCTGCGCCCCGGCACAGAATTGGCCGAAGATGTTCACGTCGGCAATTTCGTGGAAATCAAGAATTCCATTCTGGACGAAGGCGTCAAGGTCGGTCATCTGACCTATCTGGGCGATGCCGATGTGGGCGAGATGACCAATATCGGCGCGGGCACCATCACCTGCAATTATGATGGGGTGATGAAGCACCGGACCAAGATCGGCAAACGCGCCTTTATCGGATCGGATACGATGCTGGTCGCTCCGGTCAGCGTGGGCCATGATGCGATGACGGCCACGGGATCGGTGATCACCGAAAACGTCCCGGATGAGGCGCTGGCCCTTGCGCGGGCCAAACAGGTTAACAAGGCGGGACTGGCCACGCGTCTTTTCGAACGGCTGCGCGCCATCAAGGCCGCAAAATCCAAAGGTAAATAAGATGTGTGGGATTGTCGGTGTTCTGGGCAGCCATGAAGTCGCCCCCCTTTTGGTCGAGGCGCTGAAACGTCTGGAATATCGCGGCTATGACAGCGCCGGGATCGCCACGGTGAACCACGGCAAACTTGATCGCCGTCGCGCCGTGGGCAAGTTGATCAACCTGTCTGACCTGTTGGTGCATAACCCCTTGGCCGGGAAATCGGGCATCGGTCACACCCGGTGGGCCACGCATGGCAGCCCCACGGTCGCCAACGCGCACCCCCATCAGGCGGGCCCGGTGGCCGTGGTGCATAACGGGATCATCGAGAATTTCCGCGAATTGCGCGAGGAATTGAAAGCGGCTGGATATCTGCCCGAAAGCCAGACCGACACCGAAACGGTGGCGCTTTTGGTGCGGCAGGCGATGGAGGGCGGCCTCCCTCCGGTCGAGGCGGCCAAGGCCACGCTGAAACGGCTGCACGGCGCGTTTGCCCTGTGTTTCCTGTTCGATGGCGAAGAGGACCTGCTGGTCTGCGCGCGCAAGGGCAGCCCTTTGGCCATCGGTTATGGCGACGGCGAGATGTTCGTGGGCTCGGACGCCATCGCCTTGGCCCCGATGACCGACCGCATCACCTATCTGGACGAAGGCGATTGGGCTGTGATCACCCGCAAGGGTGCCGAAATCTATGACGCCCAAGATCGCCGCGCCAACCGGGCCGAAACCCGGATTCAGATCGATGCCACGCGGATCGAAAAGGCGGGCTACAAGCATTTCATGGCCAAGGAAATCGCCGAACAACCGGCGGTGATTGCCGATGCGCTCAAGCATTATTCCGATCCGCAAGGCGGCATCCGCCTGCCCGGTTCGTTGACTTTCAAAGAGATCGACCGGGTCGTTCTGGTGGCCTGTGGCACCGCCTCTTATGCCTGCCATGTGGCGAAATACTGGTTCGAACAGATCGCGGGCCTTGCCGCCGAGATCGATGTGGCCAGCGAATTCCGCTATCGCGATCCGGTTCTGTCTGATCGTTCGATGGCCATTTTTGTCAGCCAGTCGGGGGAAACCGCCGACACGCTTGCCGCGCTGCGCCACTGCAAGGACAAGGTGGCCAAGGTGGTTTCGGTGGTCAATGTGCCCACCTCGTCCATCGCACGGGAATCCGATCTCTCGCTTCCGATCCATGCCGGGGTCGAGGTGGGCGTTGCCTCGACCAAGGCCTTTACCTGCCAGTTGACGGTGCTGTTGCTGATGGCCCTGCAGGCCGCACAGGATCGCGGACGGCTGACCGAGGCCGAAATCGCCCCCCGGATCGACGCTCTGCGCGCCCTGCCGGGCCTGATGAACCATGCGCTGCAATTGAGCGGCATTCTGGACGAAGTGGCTGAAGACATGGCCAAGGCGCAGGATGTCTTGTTCCTTGGTCGGGGGGCGATGTATCCGCTTGCCCTAGAAGGCGCACTGAAGCTGAAGGAAATCAGCTACATCCATGCCGAGGGCTATGCGTCGGGCGAATTGAAACACGGCCCCATCGCCCTGATCGACAACCGCGTGCCCGTGGTGGTTCTGGCCCCGCGCGATGCGCTGTTCGACAAGACCGTGTCGAACATGCAAGAAGTCATGGCCCGCAACGGCAAGGTGCTTTTGCTGTCGGATTCGCAGGGTTTGGCCGAGGCGGGTGCCGGCTGCTGGAAGACCGTGCAACTGCCCCCGGTCGAACCCTTCCTTGCGCCGATCCTTTATTCGATTCCGGCGCAATTGCTGGCCTATCACACCGCCGTGGCCAAAGGCACCGATGTGGACCAGCCGCGCAATCTGGCGAAATCGGTGACCGTGGAATGAGCGTATCGGTTCAAGACGCGCTTGCGCAGCTTTCCGCCCAAGCTTCGGCAGAAACGGCCGAGGGGATGGCCGCCTATCACAAGGTGGATCGTCCCTATTTGGGCGTCAGCGTGCCGCAGATCACCGACCTTGCCACCGCATGGCGGGCGGCAGAGAGCGATGTCGACCAGCGCGTCGCCTTGGCCGCAGGGCTGTGGGATACCAACATCCATGAGGCGCGCATTGCCGCCGCAAAGCTGCTGACGCAGGCACGGATTCGCCCCGATCAGGCGGTTTGGGAACTGTTTCTGTCTTGGGTGCCGCAGTTCGACGCTTGGGCGATTGCCGATCACGCCTGCGAAGTGGGCCGCCGCCGGATCGAGGCCGATCCCCGCCGGTTGGACCAGATCGAGGCGTTGACCCAAAGCGATCACATGTGGAGCAAACGGGCGGTTCTGGTGATGACCCTGCCCTTTGCCCGCAAGAACAACCCCAAACCCGCCGATCTTGAGGTGCGCGAACGCGTGCTGGGCTGGGCCGCCGATTACGCCACCGACCCGGAATGGTTCATTCAAAAGGCCGTGGCCTGGTGGGTGCGCGATTTGTCAAAGCACGACCCCGCCCGCGCGTTGGATTTTCTGGATGGCCCCGGTCAGACCCTTAAATCCTGGGCGCGGAAAGAGGCCGGGCGTCTTTTGTCGGACGGCTGATCTTGCCCCCCCCGATGGCCGCGGCAACGCCCGTGGTCATCGGCGCGCTGGTGGGCAATCCACGCGCCACCCGCACGGCCAGATAGGCAAAGGCCTGCGCCTCAAGCATGTCGCCGTCCAACCCCACATCATCAATGGGCAGAACCTCGGCCGCGATCCGCGATGAGAGCGCCGCCATCAAGGCCCGATTGTGCCGCCCCCCGCCACAGACCCAAATCTGCCGAACGGGCTTGGGGAAATGCTCGCCCCCCCGCGCCACAGCCGCCGCCGCACAGGCCACCAGCGTGGCGCAGGCATCGGCATCGGGCAAATCGCGAACCATCACCAGCAGATTGTGAAAATCGTTCCGGTCCAGCGATTTGGGCGGCATCTTGTAAAAATAGCCGTGGTTCAGAAAGGCCTCGACAAGGGCCGCATCTGCCGCCCCCGAAAGCGCCAATGCGCCGCCCTCATCCTGTGCCAGACCCCGCCGCGATTGCAGCAGATCGTTGATGGGCGCATTGGCCGGCCCGGTGTCAAAGGCCACCAAGGCCCCCGGATCGGCAGGAGACGGGATCGAGGGGTCAACCCAAGTGACATTGCCAACCCCCCCCAGATTGAGCAGGGCCACCGGCTCGACCGCCCCCACCCATCTGGCGCAGGCATGATGAAAGAATGGCGCCAAGGGCGCACCCTGCCCGCCCATTATGCCGGGCCAGCGCGGCGGGGACGGCCTTGGGATAGCCCGCGCCCGTGAAGCCGCTCATGCCGACATG
>JALQUQ010000294.1 GCA_023263735.1 Paracoccaceae bacterium
GCCCGCATTCGGGGCGTCCAACCGGGTTGCCGTCCAATCCACCCAGCGGATCGACCCAAAGACCAGAGTATCCTTGGCCACACCCGATTGGAAATCGAGCGTCAATGTCTGTGGCAGTTTGACATTGGTTGTGGCCGCAAAGGCCCCCGGAGCGGGCAAGGCCGTGCCCGTGAAGTCCAGATCGTGGCTGGTTTGTGAGGTATAGGTCAACGCGACGCGGGCCGCGATTTCCGGCTTTTCATAGGCGACGCCAACCAGATAGCCCAGCTTGCGGCTGTTCGTGATCGACGCGGTGTAAAAGGTCGTGCCGCCGTTGGCCAAGGTGACATTGCCGCCGATCCCCACATAGCGCAGACCGCCCATCACCGAAACAGCGTCGGTCACCCGGTATTTCGCGACCAGAGCAACCGTATCCCCGCGCAGCGTGGCATTTGATCCGCGCAGCGGATAGGCCGTGCCCGTCGGATAGGCGATATCGGCCCCCAGCGACGGGTCAAGCGACAGGCCCAGCGACAGCTTTGGGCTCAGGTCGGTTTTGATCGCCAGACCAAAGGTGCTGTAGCTTTTCGCAATATCGCCGGTCTGTGCGGCGGGCGCTGCCGTCACAAAGCCCTGAACGGTCGGATTGGCGCTGCCAAACGACAATTCGGCGTAAGTGCCCTTTTCAAACATAAAGCCCATCGGCTGGGTCGAACGTTCGAACCCGCCCGCAAAAGCCGCAGTTGTTGATGCCGCTGCCAAGCCGGCAGCGGTCAATAATGATGTGATTTTCATAGTCCCCGATCCGTTAGGATTCCCCGCACCTCAGGCTAGGTCGTCGCTTGCAGTCGGTCAATTCGTAACGCCGCGTCAGATCTTGGACTTAGGTTGCCACGCGGCTTTGCCGACGCGCCTCTGCCCGAACATGCAGCAGGTTGGCCACAAGGATCATGGCGCCGCCGATCAGAACCGGGGCTTCGATCCGCTCGCCATAGATCATGGCGCCGACGACCGCGATCAGGGGCAGGCGAAGAAAGTCGATGGGCATCACGAAAGAGGCCGGAGCCAGCCGCAGGGCCGTGGTCAGGCACAGATGCGCAATGATCCCGCAGACGCCAATCAAGACCAGAAAGGGCAGGGTTTGCGCCGTCGGCAACCGAAGAGACCCGTCCGACAGGGCCAACCCAAACCCAAAGATCATCTGCATCAAGGCCAGCCAGAACAGGATCGAGACGATGCTTTCTGCCCGCGTCAGCCGTTTGGTCAGAATGCCGGTCAGGGCAAAGAACACAGCCGCCCCCGCCGCCGCAAGAACCCCGGCATCGGGGTTTGAAAAATCGGGGCGCGCAACGGTCAGAATTCCGACAAACCCGATGATCGCCGCCACGATCCGGGCGCGGGTGAACTGTTCGCCCAAAAGAAACGGGGCAAGCAGGATCACCCACAGCGGGGCGGTGAACTCCAACGCAAAGACCTGCGCCAAGGGAATCATCGTCACCGCCCAGAACCACAGGTTTTGGCCCGAGAAATGCACGATATTGCGGATCAGATGGCCGGGAAGCCGTTTCGCGCTGACCTCGGACAGGCGCCCCAACAGGGCCGAAACGCCAACGACCAGAATGAACCCGATCACCGAGCGATAGGCCAGAATTTCAAAGGTGTCGTGCAGCCCCTTCAATTCCCGGCCCGCGATGGCCATGGCCGAAAAGGACACGATTGACCCCGTCATCCAGATCGCCGCCAAAAGCGGGCGCTGTTCGGGCGGTGAATGCAGCGCGGCCGTCAATCTGCGACCTCTTCCACCAGAAAATCGCGCAGGATATGGCGTGTTGCTTCCCACCACTGGCTGGCACGGGTGCGCGTTTGATGGGCATCAAAGGCGGCCCGGTCGCGGAACGTCTCCATCACCTCAAAGGTCAAAGGGTGATCGGTATCCGAGATGTGGAACGCAAGGCATCCCGGTTCCTCTCGGGTCAGCCGTTCATGTTCGGGCCGGAACTGGCGGACGGTTGCGGCCTCATCCTCGGTCATGCAGCGTAATTGCCCGCGCAGACGGATCATTGCGACACCGCGATCAGACGGATTTCGCTGGCCCCGGCCGGGCGCTGAATGGCGGCGGCCATCTCGCTCAGGCTCACCCGGCGCGAGACCAGCGGCGCGATATCGACCGTTCCCGAGGCGATCAATTGCGCCGCCCGCGCATGGGTAAAGGGGTTCAGAAAACTGGACAGCATGGACACTTCTCGAAACAAGAGGTCGAAGGGTTCGATCTCGATCTTTTCACCTTGGGGGATGACGCCCAGAATGACAACCCGTCCGCCAGTGCGGGTCAGGCCCGGGGCCATCGCCACGGTTGGCCCGGTGCCCGCGCATTCAAGGACGATATCAGCCCCCTTGGGCCAGATCTTGCGCGCGGCCTGCGCGTCAGCGGCCAGATGCGTCGCGCCCAAAGTGGCGGCCAAATCCTGCTTTTCCGGGCTGCGGGTGAGCATCATCACCTCGGCCCCCGCCAGACGCGCGAGTTGCAGGGCCATCTGACCGATCACGCCCCCTCCGATGACGATGCAGCGCTCTCCCGGTTTTGGGGCGGCAACGTCGATGCCATGCAGGGTGCAGCCCAAGGGTTCGCAAAAGGCACCGAACAAGGGGTTCAGATCGGCGGGCAGAACCACCGCCTTGCGCTGTGGAAACACGGCATATTCGGCAAATCCGCCATCCCGGCCCAAACCGCTGGCGACGTTTCTTTCGCACAGGTTCACGCGCCCGCGCAAACATTCGGGGCAGGTCATGCAGAAATCGTTCGGATCGCAGGTCACGCGGGTGCCAATCGCCAGATCGGCGAAGGGCCCGCAGGCGGTGACCACCCCGGAAAATTCGTGCCCCAAGGTGACCGGGGGCTTACAGGGAAATTCGCCATGAAACAGGTGGCGGTCGGTGCCGCAGAGGCCCGCCGCCTCGACCCTGATCTGGATTTCGCCCGGACCGGGCTCTGGCACGGCGATCTCGTCCAAGCGCAGATCGTGAATGGCGTGCAAACGAATGGCCTTCATCGGCGCCCCCTTTGTCTGGCGTCACAATGGGGCAGGGGCAAAACGCTTGGCAAGGTCCTTTCGCACCCCGGCGATTGGCAATTTCGCCCAGTGTCCGTGCGGCATTTCAGATTTGCAACCGGCCAAGGCCACTCTACATACAGCGCGATTGCGACAGAAAGGTGCGCCCTTGCCCACGATTGCCCAGAACACCCGCCACCCCGATCATCCGATTGACGATCTGTTTTACAAGCGGTGGTCGCCGCGCAGTTTCACCGAAGCGGCCCTGACCGAGGCGGATGTGCTGACCCTGATCGAGGCGGCGCGCTGGTCGCCTTCGGCATCAAATGTTCAGCCGTGGCGGTTTGTCTATGGGCTGCGGGGCGATGCGGCCTTTGATCGTTTGGCCGATGCGCTTGGCGCCGGAAACCGCGCTTGGGCGCATAAGGCGGCGGCCCTGATCCTGATAGGGTCGTACAAGTTTCGCACCACTTCCGCCGGAGACCTTGTCGAACATGGCACACATGCGTTTGATGCCGGGGCGGCTTGGGCGCATCTGGCCTTGCAGGCGCATCTAAAGGGGCTGGTGGCCCATGCCATGGGCGGCTTTGACCACGCCAAGGCGCGTTTGGCGGCCGGTGTGGCTGAGAGCATCGATCTGTTTTGCGTGGTGGCCGTCATCTCACGCCAGAACTGGCCCTGCGCTACGACAACGCCGAGCTTCGCGATGCCGTAGCGGCTGCGAGCGCCGCAGCTATCGAGCGCATCGACGATGCCTTCGCTCGTTGCGCAGACCCGATCGTCTTGGTCGAGCAGC
>JALQUQ010000295.1 GCA_023263735.1 Paracoccaceae bacterium
TCGGGCCGATCATTCCGCCGTCGATTCCCATGGTGCTGTATGCGCTGATCTCGGAGCAGTCGGTGGGCTATCTGTTTGCCGCTGGCCTGCTGCCGGGGTTGTTGATGGCGCTGTGCATGGGGGGCATGAACTATTTCATCGCGCTGCGCCGCGATTTCCCGCGCGATACCTCGGTTCCGCTGAGCGATCTGCCCAAGCTGACGGTTGAGGCGATTCCGGCGTTGATGTTGCCCGTGATCCTGCTGGGGGGCATTTATGGAGGGATCATGAGCCCGACCGAAGCCGCCGCCGTGGCCGCGCTTTATGCGCTGGTGGTGTCGGCCTTTGTCTATCGGTCGGTCAGTTGGCGGCAGTTCTATCAGGCGTTGCTGGGGTCGGCCCGGTCAACCGCGGCGGTCGGGGTGCTGATCGCGGGGGCCTTGACCTTTGACTATGTGATCGCGCGCGAACAGCTTCCCCGCACCATCGCCGCGTGGATGGAGACGATGGATCTGTCGGTGATGGGCTTTCTGGTGTTCGTCAACGTGCTGATCCTGATCCTTGGCTGTCTGCTGGAAGGGGGGGTGATCCTGCTGATCATCGTGCCGATCCTGATTCCGGCGGCCGAGCATCTGGGCGTGGATCTGGTGCATTTCGGGGTGATCGTCGTGGTCAATTCGATGATCGGGCTGATTACGCCGCCCTATGGGCTCTTGCTGTTCATCACGGCCAATATCACCAATGAACCCGTGGGCCGGATCATCCGCGAGGTGGTGCCCTTTATCATCGCGCTTTTGATCTCGCTTGCGATCATTACCCTGTCTGAAGATTTCGTTCTCTTCCTGCCGCGTCTGTTGGGCTACGAGGGGTGATCTGATGAAAACCGGCATCGCGACCGTTTCGATTTCGGGCAATCTGGATGACAAGATCGATGCCATTGCCGCCGCCGGCTTTTCGGGGATCGAGATTTTCGAGCAGGATTTTCTGACCGATATCCGCAGCCCGGCCGAGGTTGGGCGGCGGGTGCGGGATGCGGGGCTGGAGATTCTGCTGTTTCAGCCGTTTCGCGATTTCGAAGGCCTGCCCGGCGATCTGCGGGCCCGCGCCTTTGACCGGTTTGAACGCAAGTTCGATCTGATGCAGGACTTGGGCACCGATCTGGTGCTGGTCTGTTCGTCGGTGCATCCGCAGGCGCTTGGCGGGATCGACCGGGCCGCCGCCGATTTTGCCGAACTGGGCGAGCGGGCGGCGCGGCGGGGGATGCGGGTGGGCTATGAGGCCTTGGCCTGGGGCCGCCATGTGAACGACCATCGCGACGCATGGGAGGTGGTGCGCCGGGCCGATCACCCGAATGTCGGTCTGATCTTGGACAGTTTCCACACCCTGTCGCGCAAGATCGACCCCGAGACGATCCGCCGGATTCCGGGCGACAAGATCTTTTTCGTGCAGCTTGCCGATGCGCCGCTGATCGAGATGGACCTGTTGTATTGGTCGCGCCACTTTCGCAACATGCCGGGCGAGGGCGATCTGGATGTGACTGCCTTTTTGCGGGCGGTGATGGCAACGGGCTATGCCGGGCCGGTCAGTCTGGAGATTTTCAACGACCAGTTCCGCAGTGGCGATACCCGGCTGATTGCCCGCGATGGGTTTCGGTCGGTGCGGGCGCTGATGGATGATGTGCAGCGGGCCGAGCCGGATTTGCGCTGTGATTACCCGCTTCTTGCGCCCCGGGCCCGGGTGGAGGGCGTGTCTTTTGTCGAATTCGCCAGCCGGGACGAAGAGGCCGAAGCGCTGGCGGTGTCGCTCGGCGCGCTTGGGTTTGCGCGGGTTGGTCGGCATCGGAACAAGGCGGTCAGCCTGTGGAAGCAAGGCGATGCGCATATCGTCGTGAATGAAGAGCGGTCGGGTTATGCGGCCAGCGCGTGGAATGTGCGGGGGACGACGGTCTGCGACATCGGCCTGCGGGTGGACGATGCCCAAGCCGCCGCAGAGCGGGCGCGCGCGCTTGGCGCCGACAGCTTTGAGCAGGCAAAGGCGGCGGGGGAGCTGGATATTCCCATGGTGCGCGGGCTGGCGGGCAGCCTGATCCATTTTCTGGACGCATCGCTTGACCCCGTATGGGAGGTTGAATTCACGCTGGAGCCCGGGGATGCCAAGGGGGTTGGGCTGAGGCGGATCGACCATATCGCCCAGACCATGACCTATGCCGATATGCTGAGTTGGTCGCTGTTTTATACCGCGCTTTTGGACATGCGGGCCTTGCCCATGGTGGATGTGATCGACCCCGACGGATTGGTGCGGTCGCAGGCGGTGACCAGCCCGGACGGGGGTTTGCGGCTGACGCTGAACGGGGCCGAGGGGCATCGGACGCTGGCCGGAAAGTTCCTGCGCGATACCTTTGGCGCGCCGGTGCAGCATCTGGCCTTTGCCACGGATGATCTGATCGCGACGGCGGATCGGTTGCAGGCGCGGGGGTTCACGGCCCTGCCGCTGCCGGGGAATTATTACGACGATCTGGATGCGCGATTTGCCTTGGGTGCCGAACGGATTGCGGCGTTGAAGGCGCGGAATATCCTTTATGACGCCGATGCGACGGGCGGCAGTTTCTTGCAGCTTTTTGCCCGCGACAAGGCGGGGCAGGTGTTTTTCGAGATCGTGGAGCGGCGGGGGGGCTATGACGGGTTTGGCGCGGCCAATGCGCCGTTCCGGATCGCGGCGCAAAAGCGGCTTGAACGGCCAAAGGGATTGCCGACGCGCTAGGGGCCCGGGAGGTCGGGGGGGAGTTGGCCATGGCCAACTTTGGGCCCTGACCTGCGAAAACCGGGGGGGCGGCCCAGTTGGCCATGGCCAACCGGGCACCGCCCTTGGGTGTCATGATCGAGACGACTTCCACGCGTCATAAAGATCGCCAAGGTTTTGTTCGACATAATCGAGGAAACCGCGGTCGGCCTTTTCGGTCACCTCGATCAGCATGCGCTGACCCTTGGCGCGGTAGGCCAAGGGTTTGTCGTCCAGCCGGGACAGCGGGGCAGGGGAGGGCTGCGGCTTTTGCTGGGCGGTTTCGGCCTTTTGCAGCAGGCGCACCACCGCCGACAGCTTTTCGGCAGCCGTGCCCGTCGCGGGAACCAGCGACAGGAGGTCAGCGGCGGGCGGGGTGGTGTCAAGCTTGACCAGCCGCCGCAATTCCAGCCACGGGCGGCGGCCTGCATCATGGGCGGCGCCGATCTTGTAGATCACATCGGTGGGCACATCGCGCGCAACGCCGATCAGTTTGCTGAGCGTGCCTTTGTCAACCGCCAGCACCTCGCCGATTTCGACGCGGGTAAAGCCTTGGTCTTCCAGCTTGGTCGCAAAGATCGCCTGTTCGATAAAGCTCCGCTCCAGCCGGGCCGAGTTTTCCAGCGCTTGCGACACGAGGGCCTCGCGCTGGTCCATCTCTTTGATGCCTGCTTCTTCGTCGTCTGATGCGTGGTTGTTGTTGCGGTCCGGTTAGATTTTGCCCTCAATGTGGTCTGAAAACAAGGTCTTGTATTCCTCATACGAGATGTCACGCTTTGACTCTTCTTCTTTTTCCCTCGCTAGCTAAGCCTGAATTTCAAATTCGTCTGGAACATCGTTTGTGCGTCCGTTTTCTCTCTGTAGGTTGGTGTACCTGACGTAGTAATTGATTCCATTCTCCTGAGTAGGCTCGTAGAAAGTGTCGATCATGTGTTCCACAATAGCTTTCTTTTTGATTTTTTCGAGATGCTTCTTGACCTTTTCACAGAGCGTGGCTCCTTCCTTCTTCTTACGCCACTCTTCCTTGATTTTCTCTTAGTTGTCCGCATGGCGTCTCTTTTGGT
>JALQUQ010000296.1 GCA_023263735.1 Paracoccaceae bacterium
TTTTTCGAAGCCCGGGCGCAGACCGCGAAACTGGCCGCCCTGCAAAATTACGAACAGCGCCCGGTGATGTTTGCCGATACCATCGAAAAGAACTGCCTGCGCGATGACGGCAACTGCGAAGGCCCCGTGGCCACAGCCGAGGAGGCGCCAAGAAAAGGCCCCCTGCCCCTGACCATCATCGTCGACCCGGACGGAAACGGCCATTACCCCGACCTCGCCTCCGCCATTGACGCCGCCGCCCCCGATTGGATCATCGAATTGAAGCCGGGGAAATATGAGGTGCCCTCGGAACTTACCCGCAATGTCCAGATTGTCGGACAACCAGATCGTAGTCTGGTGGAGTTGAATGTGCCGTTGGCAGATTTGACAAAAGGTCTGACCGTTCACCAAAATCTGAAGCTGTCGAATCTAACTTTGCTCGCGCCGTTGACAATTGCCGATGGCCAGACGAGCTTGACCAATGTCGCACTCAAAGCAACGCCCAATACAGTCGGCATTGACGTGATAAAGGGTGCCCTCGACGCTGAAAAGTTATTCATCTCGGGCGGAAAAATCGGGATTCAGCTTGAGCACGATCATACGAGTTTTCATCGTCACCATCTCAAGAGCACACGCATCGAAGCACAAACCGAAACCGGGCTCCGGATTGGCGACTATGCGATCCTTGATGCCGAAGGACTTGAAATAACGAACGCGAAGTTTGGCCTCTTGGCTGTTGGAAATGCAGATTTTGCAATCGCCGATGGCCGGTTCATCGGGAACACTCACACAGGACTGGAAGCACGCGTGATGGCTTCCGGGCTGATCCTTCGATCGCTGTTTCAGGAAAACGGCGCGTTCCCCCTGGTTCTTGGGTCAGAACGCCAGATGACAGTCGTCGATACGATCATCCGGGATGGGGCAATTGAACTTGTCGGGCAACAAGACCGTGCCTTTCGAAAGTTCAACGTCATTGAAAACCCAAAGTAACAAACAGCCAGCGCTTTGAGGTAACGCATGGTTGCACCACTTTGTTTTGTCGAATAACAATTCCTGCCAATCGGGAGGAATTTTCGTGAACGAACCCCATGTCTTGATTGCTGGCGGCGGGATTGGCGGGCTGGCTTTGGCTTTGACGCTGAACCAGATCGGCCTGCGCTGCACTGTGTTTGAATCGGTGCGTGAGTTGAAACCCTTGGGCGTGGGGATCAACATTCAGCCCAATGCGGTGCGCGAGCTGTATGATCTGGGGATCGGGGCCGATCTGTTGGACCGGGTCGGTCTGCCCGCCCGCGAATGGGCGCTTTTGGGGCTGAATGGGCGGGAAATCTATGCCGAGCCGCGCGGCACCCATGCAGGCTATAACTGGCCGCAATATGCCGTGCATCGCGGGCAGTTCCACATGCTTTTGGCACAGACCTTCATCGACCGGGCGGGCGCGGATGCGTTGCAAACCGGGGCGCGGGTGACGGGTTATGAAAAGAATGCCGATGGCACGGTGACCGCCCTTGTCGCGCGCGAAGGCGGGGCGGAGCGCGTGACCGGCACCCTGTTGATCGGGGCCGATGGCATCCATTCTGCGATCCGCGCCCAGATGCACCCGACCCAACCGCCCATCCATTGGGGGGGCGCGGTGATGTGGCGGGGGGTCACTTGGGCGAAACCCATTCGCACAGGATCAAGCTTTATCGGCCTTGGCACCCATAAACATCGGATGGTGATCTATCCGATTTCGCACCCCGATCCGCAAACCGGTCTGTCGCTGATCAACTGGATCGCCGAGGTCACCTATGACGATCCCGGCGCGCGAGAAAATATCGGCTGGTTCCGGCAGGTCGAAATCGCCGATTTTGCCCATCATTTCGACGGTTGGACCTATGATTGGCTGGATGTGCCCACGCTGATCGGTGGGGCCGAGGTGGCCTATGAAAACCCGATGATCGACCGCGATCCGGTGGCGACTTGGGTGGATGGCCCGGTGGCCCTGATGGGCGATGCGGCGCATGCGATGTATCCCACCGGATCGAATGGCGCGTCGCAGGCCATCATCGATGCGCGCACCTTGGGTGCAAAACTCTTGGCCCATGGCGTGACGCAGGCGGCCTTGGCGGCCTATGATGCGCAGCTTTGCGGGCCGGTGTCGCAATTGATCTTGCGCAATCGCAGGGCGGGGCCGTTTGGACTGCTCAATCTGGTCGATGATCGGTGCGGCGGTGTGTTTGATGACATCGACGCCGTGATCCCGGCCAAAGAGCGCGCCGATTTCATGGCCGGTTACAAATCGGCGGCGGGCTTTGCCAAAGACACGCTGAACGCGGCCGCCCCCACCATTGCCCCCGGATCAAAGGTTGCCCGTCATGTCTGACCTGCCGCTGCCCAAGCTTGACCATGCCTGCGATTTGCATGTGGAGCTTGACGCCATCCGTCATATGGGTGCGGCGCGCACCGGCGATCGGCGGATCATCCAGATCGTCGGCGGCACCGTCACGGGGCCGCTTTTGCAGGGCAATATCCTGAATCTGGGGGCCGATTGGCAGGTGGTACATGCCAATGGCATTGCCGAGCTGGAGGCCCGCTATGCATTTGAAACCCCTGACGGAGCGCTGATCGAAATCTTGAACGAAGGTTATCGCCACGGGCCTGCGGCGGTGATGCAAGCGCTGGCGCGGGGCGAGGATGTCCCGCCCGAGGCCTATTACATGCGCACCTTTGCCCGGCTGGAAACCGGCGACCCCCGCTATGCTTGGGTCAATGGCACGATGTTTCTGGGCACCGGGGCGCGGCGGGCAAAGGGTGTGGTGATCTCGCTCTTTGCAGTGCGCTGATCGCCACGCCCTTTCCGCTCAGGTCTCGGCCAAGGCCGCCGATCCGATCACTTCTCGGCCAAGGCCGCCTCGAGCGCGGGTTTGAAACGCTGTTCGTAATCGCTGCCCACCAAGGGCCCGATGAATTTGAACGCGATGGTGCCGTCACCCCGGATGATAAAGGTTTCAGGCGGGGCGGTCACACCCCATTCCACCCGGAACCGCCCTTTGGGATCGGTCGCGACGGCAAAGAACGGATTGCCCTCATCCGTCAGATATTCCAGCGCCTTGACATCATCGTCCATCATGTTGACGCCCGCCACCCGAATGCCATCGGCGGCCATCTGTTTCAGAACCGGATGTTCGGCGCGGCAAGGCGGGCACCATGTGGCCCAGAAATTGACAACCGTCACCTGCCCCGTGGCCAGATCCTTGGCACTTAGCATCGGAATGCCGGCCAGCCCGGTATCGGGCAGAACCGGGGCGGGCTTGTCGATAAAGACCGACGGCAGATCCGTCGGGTTTTCCCGCTGCATGCCGTAATAGAATGTTCCTGCCAGCGCCGCGAAGACCACGGGCGGCAGCACCATCAACCATTTAGCCATTGTTCTTTCCCTGACGGCCTTCGACTTCGGCCAATTGCTTTTTGACCTTGGCGCCGCGCATCACCGAATAGACCACAAGGCCCACGATCAGGATCAGCGACACCCCATAAGAGGACAGCACCGCAAAAGCGTATTTTCCAAGCTCGGGCATCACGCGATCCTTTCGCGGGCCAAAAGGGCCTGCAAGCGGCGGGCCCGGATTTCGGTTCGGGTGCGCATCAGGACGAGGGTCAGGAACAACAGCACAAACCCCGCGATGCAAACCAAAAGCGGCAGCCAAAAGACATCGGCCACGTTTTCCTTTTCATCCAGCGGCGCGGGACCCGGTGCCCCCGCCATTCGGAGCGGCGACTATACCCAATTTGCCGCACCCGGCAATGTGCGGGCCACAGGGCCGCGGCATTGACCCCCAAGCCCGTTCAG
>JALQUQ010000297.1 GCA_023263735.1 Paracoccaceae bacterium
CATCATCCAGCTTGGAGTCGTTCATAGCCCCTCCGCTTCTCTAAATAGCGCCATGCGCTCCCGCGCTTTCCGCAACGCACAATAACGTTGGTGCAATCGCGTCAAGATGGACGCGCGTGCCAGTCCTTCGCGCTCCTCGTTCAGAAGCTCCAGCACTTCCTCCTCGGTCAGCGAAAGTAGCTGCCGATTGATTTCTCGCCATGTACTCATCGTAGTTCCTCAATTGCGGCGTCTGATACGGTTCTTTTGTCATTCAATGCCCCCATGATTTTCTGGTCGATTGTTCGTTCACTCATCAGCACATACACCCATACCGGGTTCTGCTGGCCGCTGCGGTGCAGTCGGCCTATAACCTGTTCATACAATTCGACCAATTCGCTTTCGGTCAGATCCTCAGTGTAATGCAGTTCCTGACGCTTGGTCTGCACAAAATTGCGGATCAGATCGCGGTGGATGAACCGGGGCAGGATGCTGCTGCCTTCAAAGGCATCAATCGCGGCCTCCCAGGTCGAGGGCAGTTGCTTCAGGTCTTCGCTATAGGCGTTGCCGGTCACCGGGGTTGGCGGTTCCAGCTCGCGTTCGATGCCGTCCAGCGCCGACCCCAAAATGACGGCCAGCATCAGATAGGGGTTCACATCCCCCCCGGCGACGCGATGTTCGATCCGGCGGGCGGCCGGGCTTCCGGCCGGAATACGAATGGCCGCCGTGCGGTTTTCATAGCCCCAGCAGATTTTCGTCGGCGCGTGCTTGTCGGGGACCAGCCGTTCATAGCTGTTGCGATGCGGAGCAAAGACCAGCGTGGAATCGTGCATCGCATTCAGGCACCCGGCAACGGCCTGCCGCAACATCGCCGTGCCCTTTGGCCCGCCCGAGTCAAACACGTTTTCTCCCTTTGCGTCGATCAAGGAGAAATGGGTGTGCAGGCCAGAGCCTGAATATTCCGGGTAGGGTTTGGCCATGAAACTGGCGGCAAAGCCATGGCGGCGGGCCAGACCCTTGACCAACATCTTGAAAAGCCACGCATCATCGGCGGCCCGCAGCGGGTCGTCGCAATGCATCAGGTTCACTTCGAACTGCCCCAGACCGGTTTCGCTGGTCGAGGTATCGGCCGGAATATCCATCGCCTCGCAGGCGTCGTAAAGCTCGGTAAAAAAGGTGTCGAACGCATCCAAAGCCCGCAGCGACAGCGTTTCCGCCGCCTTGCGGCGTTTGCCAGAGCGTGGGCTGGACGGCACTTGCAGGGTTTTGCCCGAATCGTCGATCAGGAAAAACTCCAACTCCATCGCCACAACCGGCGTCAGCCCGCGTTCCTTATAGCGTTCGACCACAGCGCGCAGGGCGTGGCGGGGGTCGCCCTCATAGGGCTGGCCATTTTCGCGGAACATCCAGATTGGCAGCAGGGCCGTGGGCGCCTCAAGCCAAGGCATCGGCATGAAACCACGCTCGGTGGGCTTTAGCACGCCATCCTGATCGCCCTGTTCAAAGACGAGCGGGCTGTCGTCGATATCTTCCCCCCAGATGTCGAGGTTCAGCACCGAGAAGGGAAAGCGGGTCCCATCCTTGACCACCTTGTCGGCAAATCGGGCTGGAATGCGTTTGCCGCGGGCTTGTCCGTTCAAATCGGCGGCGGCAACTCGGATCGTGCGCACTTGCGGGTGCTTCCGCAGGTAATCCTTCATCATGGTCATTTGGTCATGGCTCCCCTTGGGGGCCAAAGTGACATCCCTGTTTGATCATTGGTCCCGCCAAGGGGCGGGCCCATGCGGGTGCACGGGTAATTTGATCAAAAGTAGGCTACTACCGGATCAATTGAGGACGCAAGCGAATTTTGCGTTTTTGATTGTTGGGCAGGTGACGGTTCAGCCGCCGGTTCACAACGCCGAACAGGCCGATCAAGAACAGCGTCAGCAGCACGAAATAGAACCCCACGATCGGATAGGGGATAAAGGGGTTATAGGTCTTGTCGGCGAAATAATTGGCGTAATACAGCGCGTCGCCCTGCTGACGAAACGCCGGAAAGCCCGAAAAGAACACCAGCGTTGTCGAATGGAACAGAAAGATCGCCTCATTCGTATAGGCGGGCCACGCCAGCCGCAACATGGTGGGCCATTCCACGCGGCGAAACCGGTTCCATCCGGTCAGGCCATAGGCTTCGGCCGCTTCGATATCGCCCTTGGGCACGGCCATCAACGCACCGTAAAAGATTTCCGCCGAATAGGCGGCCGTGTTCAGAAACAGCACAAACAACGCGCCCGCCCAAGCCTTGGTTGTCCACGCCGTCTGCACCGTGATGCCAAACACATCGATCCCGGCTTTGGGCAACAGTTGCAACGCCTGATAGGCCAGAAAAAACTGGATGAACAACGGCGATCCACGAAAGACAAAGATGAACCAATTCGCGGGCTTTCGCAGTCCCGGATAGGGCGATGCCTTGGCCATGGCGAGGGCATTGGCAAAAAAGAACCCCGCCGCCAGCGCCAGAATGCCGAAATACAGGTTCCAGATCAGCCCTGACCCGATCAGCGTAAACTGCTGGCACAGGGTAAAGTCTGACTTGGGCAACAGCCGCTCGCCAATGCCGACGCTGCGCAGGCCATAGGCGGCGATGGTTTCAAAACAGGTCATGCCGCCGCCCGCCGTTGCGCCTCGCCCGCGGCGGTGGCCTGCCCATGCGACAAGCGGCGCGCCAAACGGTCGAGAATGATTTCAGATACACGCGTAAAGGCCAGATAAAACACCAAGAGCGCCAGCGAATACCACAGCCGCCAATCGCCGTGCGGATAGGCATAGGTGTCGGTCTTTGTCGCGCCAAGTTCTTGCGCCCAAAAGACAATATCCTTGACCCCCAGCAAGAACAGCAGGGGCGTCGCCTTGATCAGGATCAACCACAGGTTTGACAGGCCGGGCAAGGCATAGACCCACATCTGCGGCACCAGAATGCGCCAGAACACCTGCCGATGGGTCATCCCATAGGCCTCAGCGGTTTCCAGTTGCGCATGCGGAACGGCCTGCATCGCGCCATAGATCACGTTCGACGCAAAGGCCCCAAAGACCAGCGCGAATGTCACCACCGCCAGCCCAAAGCCATAGATTTCGTGAATGACCTGCGGCGAAGAGTTGCTGGGCACCTTTGCCTCGGGGCACACGCGGAATTCCAGCCCGGTTCGGATCGGATCGGTCCAATCGGGGCAGGCGATCTGATGAAGCGCCCATTCCAGCCCCTGATCCAGCGCGATCACGAAAAACATGAAAAAGATGATGTCGGGCACGCCCCGCACGATGGCGGTATAACCCTTGCCCAACAGTCGGAGCGGCAAGAACCGCGACCGCGCCGCGATGGCCCCGCCAAACCCAAAGGCCAAAGCCACGGGGGCAGTGATGGCCAGCAACAACAGCACCGTTCCAAAGCTGGAATAGAACAGGATGTGCTTGCCCGAGGTCAGGTAGCACATCAGCCATGAAAGGCCGGACAGGGCAGAGGGATCGGCGCAGTGTGAGAACATCAATCACCCAAAATGGGAATGCCCGGCCCGAAATCGGGCCGGGTCTGGTGTCAGTATCAGCCGATCAGAACAGAACGGCCTTTTCCTTGAACCATTTGGTGATCAGTTCGTTCAGGCTGCCATCTGCCTTCATTTCGCCGATCACCTTGTCGAACTTGGCGGCCAAATCGGTGTCCGACTTGCGGAAGGCCGCGCCAACGCCTTCGCCCAGACCGATCTTTTCAACCACGACCAGCCCACCGTTCGACGCGGCAACGACCGGGTCGAGATATTCGCCATCGGCCAGAACGGCATCAGC
>JALQUQ010000298.1 GCA_023263735.1 Paracoccaceae bacterium
CGCCCGCCTGACCCACGCAACCCCGGCCGCCGTTTACGCCAAAACCGCCAGCCGCGATTGGGAAGACGAACTGCCCGAAGGCTGCACCGCCCAGAAAGACATCGCCACACAGATGATTGATGCCATGACCTCGGGCATGGTGGACATCGCCCTTGGCGGCGGGTCGCGCTACTTTGTGCCGAAAGACACGGCCACCCCGAACGGCGGCAAAGGTCACCGCGCCGATGGCAAGGACCTGCTGGCCGACGTGAAATCGGCGGGTATCCAATATGCTTCGAACAAAGCCGAATTCGACGCGCTCGACCTTTCCAAGCCGATCCTTGGCATGTGGAGCGACAGCCACACCTCCTACGAGGCTGACCGCCCCGAGACCGAACCGTCGCTGGTCGACATGACCCGCAAGGCCATCGACTTCCTGAGCCAGAACGACCAAGGCTATTATCTGGAAATCGAGGCGGGCCGCGTGGACCACGCCAACCACGACGGCAACTTTGCCCGGACCGCCAAAGACGGCATGATCTGGACCGAAGCCGTCGCCTTGGCCGACGAAATGACCAACGATCAGGACACGCTGATCATCGTCACCGCCGACCACGAACATGCCATCGCCTTCAACGGCTATTGCGGTCGCGGCACCCCGATCCAGGGTCTGTGCTACGAAGTGTCGAAAACCGGCATCGAACATTCCGACGAACTGGCCTTGGCCGATGATGGCAAGCCTTACTCGGTCATCTCCTACGCCAACGGCGCGGGTTCGATCCTGAAAAAAGGCGAAGGCGCGAATGACTATTCGGGCGCGCGTCCGGCTGTGACCCAAGAAGAAGCGATGGACGTGGACTATCTGCAGCAGTCCCTGCTTCCGATGTCGTCGGAAACGCATTCGGGTGAAGACGTCGCCGTCTATGCCAAGGGTCCGTGGGCGCATCTGGTTGACGGCACCATCGAACAGAACGTGATTTTCCACGTCATGAACCACGCGGTCAACGCCCAGTAACCTCGGCGACCAAACCATCGCAAGGGGCCCGCGTCGCCGGGCCCCTTCGCCCTTGATTGATGCCAAGGCAATCAAGCTCTCTGAACCAAGGACACCACAGCATGTTTACGCGCCGCAAATTTCTGGCAACCACGCTGGCCACGCCGATGCTGGCGCGCCCTGTCTGGGCCGCCGAAGAGGTGATCAAATTGCGCGATCTGTATGATCGCAAGGCCATTTCGGCCTTGGCCAAATCTACCGAAGGCCAGCGCATCACCGTTGATGGCTATATGGCCCCGCCCCTCAAGGCCGAGAGCAATTTCTTTGTTCTGACCCGCATTCCGATGTCGGTCTGCCCGTTTTGCGAAACCGAAGCGGAATGGCCCAGCGACATTCTGGCCGTCTATACCAAGCGGGTGGTCGATGTGATGCCCTATAACGTCAAGATCCTTACGAATGGCGTGCTGGAGCTTGGCGCCTATACCGACCCGGAAACCGGTTTCGTCAGCCTGATGCGGCTGATGGATGCAAGCTACGACTAAGCCATGGGGGTGTCGCTGTCGATTTCAGGACTGACTGTCCTTGGGTCCGGGGGCCGGACACTGCTGCGCCTTCCCCAACTTGATGTGCCGGCGGGATCGATCATCGGGATCGAAGGGCCGTCGGGCGCGGGGAAATCCACGCTGCTTTACGCGCTGGCGGGATTGCTTGAGGCGGAAGGGCAGGTGCGGTGGGGCGATCAGGATATCCTGCGCCTAGGCCCCGCGCAAAGAGCCCGCTTCAGGGCCACGGGTATTGGCATGATCTTTCAGGATTTTCTGTTGTTCGAGGAATTGACGGCCGACCAGAACGCCGCTTTGACGGCACTTTTTCGCCCTGCCCGCGAACGCGCGGCCCTTCGCCAGCACGCCAGCAGTTGGTTGACGTCCTTGGGCCTTGGCGCCGATGCCGCCCGCCGCAGTGTGGCCAGCTTTTCCGGCGGGGAACGGCAGCGGGTGGCGATTGCGCGCGCCATGGCCGCCAAAGCGCCGGTGCTGTTGGCAGACGAGCCGACCGCCAGCCTTGACCGCGCCACCGCCGACCGTCTGATCGACGATCTGGTGACCTTGGCCCGCACGACCGGCACCACGCTGATCGCCGTCAGCCATGACCCCCATCTGATCGCCCGGATGGACCGGGTACTAACCATTACCGATGGCAAACTGACAGGCGACAGAGGGAAAGTGAAATGACCGGGCCTTGGAACGATCTGCCTGCCTTGGCCCAAGATATCCTGTGGGCCTTGATGCTTTTGTCGCCCGCGCTGATCGTTGGGGGGATCGTGCTGCGCGGCTATGCGCCTTGGCCGCTGGTGCGGGCGATCCTGTGGCGCTTTCGCGGGGCTTCGGCCCTTTTCGTGCTCTTGATCGCGATATCGGTCGGAATGGGCATCGGCCTTTTGGCGCAAGAGCGCGGCTTGCGGCGGGGAACGGCACAGGCCGCCGACAAATTTGATCTGGTGATCTCGGCCCCCGGCAGCGAATTGAGCGTGATGATGGCCACCGTCTTTTTGCAGCCGACCGATATGCCGCTGCTGGACGGCGATACCTATGCCGCAATTGCCACCCATGAAAACGTCGAGATCGCCGCCCCGATTGCCTTTGGCGACAGCTTTGGCAACGCGTCGGTGATTGGCACGACCGCAGACTTTGCCCGCTATCTGGCCGATGACCAGATCGACGGCCGGATGTGGCAAACCGCGGGCGAGGCTTTGGCCGGCGCTTTGGTGCCGCTGGCGATCGGGGCGGAATTCCATCCCGCGCATGGTCACGGCGACAGTGCCGAAACCGATGCCCATGACGGGGCCGAGTTGACCGTGGTTGGCCGTTTGGCCCCGACCGGCACGCCGTGGGACCGCGCGATCCTTGTTCCGATTGAAACGATCTGGGAGGTGCATGGCCTTGCCAATGGGCACGCGCCCGCAAAAGGCACCCAGATCGGCCCCCCGTTTGACGCCGCTTATTTCCCCGGAACGCCTGCCGTGGTCGTGCGGTCCAAGGCGCTGTGGGCAAACTATGCCCTGCGCGCCGAATTCACCCGCGATCGTGAGACGATGGCATTTTTCCCCGGCGCGGTGCTTGCGCAACTTTATCGCGTGCTGGGGGACGTTCGGCAGATCATGTCACTCATGGCACTGGTGACGCAGGTGCTTGTTGCGGCGGCGGTGTTGCTTGGGCTGTTCATCCTGTCGCGCCTGTTTCACCGCCAGATCGCGCTGTTGCGGGCGCTTGGGGCCCCCGGTCGGTTTATCCTTGCGGTCGTGTGGTCTTTTGGGGCGACCCTGCTGATCACGGGGGCGGCGCTTGGGGTGCTGAGCGGGATTGGCGCGGCCTCGGTTCTGGCCCGGATCGTGACGGCGCGGACCGATATCTTGGTCACCGCCCCGCTGGGCTGGAGCGATTTTCACGTTCTGGCCGGGTTTCTGTCTGTCACCCTTCTTTTGTCGCTCGTTCCGGCGGCTGTGGTGCTGCGTCACCCCGTCGTGCCCAGTCTGCGGGCCTGAGCCCGTCGGGCTCGGGTCATTCGACCGGTGCGCCAAAAACGGCGGCGAGGCCCCCCATGACGGCCAAGATGGCAAAGCCCATCATGCGCAACCGATCCTGTCGGCGCGCGGCGCGAAGTGATGCGATGACCGATTGCAAGGCGTAATACAGGGCAAAGGCGCGCGAGGCATAGCTGATGATTTCAAAGGTATTGGCCATCCATGTCAGGCCGATGCCGACCCCGGCCAAAAGTGCATAGGCCAGCTTTTCGGGAACCAGCCCCCGCGTCGCCTCGGCGAA
>JALQUQ010000299.1 GCA_023263735.1 Paracoccaceae bacterium
CCCACGGGCATCGTTCCGGCTGGCCCCGACCATGTGACGGCCCTGTTCGCCGGTCTTTGACCTGCGACCGGTCCGGCCAACCGCATGTCTGGCATGGCCCCCGATCACAGGAGATCATCATGACGGACTCGATCTACAGCAATCTGAAACAACTGGGCGGCGTGACACGCATGCCCGCAAGCCCGGATAAGGCCGAATTGGAGCGGGTGGAAAACACCCAATCCGACATTGTCTATAACGTGCGGTTCACCGCGCCGGAATTCACCTCGCTTTGCCCGATGACGGGGCAGCCCGATTTCGCGCATCTGGTGATTGATTACGTGCCGGGCGCGTGGCTGGTGGAATCCAAATCGCTGAAACTCTACCTCGCCTCCTTTCGCAATCATGGTGCCTTCCACGAGGATTGCACCATTTCCATCGCACGGCGGCTGGTCGATTTTCTTCAACCCCAATGGCTGCGGATCGGTGGATACTGGTATCCGAGCGGGGGAATGCCCATCGATGTGTTTTGGCAAACGGGGCCGATCCCGGCGGGGGCATGGATTCCGGATCAGGGCGTTCCCCCCTATCGCGGGCGGGGTTAACCCGTTTCGCCCGGAACCAGCCGGGTCGGAACCACCGTCACATCCTGAACATGCTCGCCTTTCAGCCGCGCAACCAAGGCCTCGGCCGCCGCCTTTCCGATGGCGGTGGTCGGCACGACGGTCGTGGTCAACCGGCGCGGCAAGATCGCCGCAGCCTCCATCCCGCCCCAACCCGCGATCCCCAGATCTTCGGGCACGCGAATGCCGCGCGATTGGCAAAAGGCCAAACCGCCAATCGCCATTTCATCGTTGTGAAAATAGACGACGTCCAAGGTGCGGCAGCGGCTGAGCAAGGTTTCCAGCCCATAATATCCCGCATAAAATCCGGGGGCATCGTGCAAAACCTCGGCATCGACCATCGGATGTCCGGCGCGTGAAAACGCCTGCTCGAACCCATCGCGCCGCGCCTGCCCCATCACATCGGCACGGGCCAGCGCGCCCACATATCCCGCACGCCTGCGGCCATGGCGCAAAAGGTACTGGCCCATTTCCGTGCCGCAATCGGCATGCGAAAACCCCACCGACATATCAACCGGGCTTGTCGTCAGATCCCAGATTTCCACGACCGGGCTGCCAGCCTTGCGCAAGAGATCGATCGTCGCGGGCGTGTGATGACGGCCCGACAGAATCAATCCGGCGGGGCGCCATGAAATGACCTGACGCACCCAGTCTTCTTCCTCTTGCGGGGAATGATTATTGGCACCGATCATCAGTTGATATCCCAACCGACCAAGGGCGCGGTCCACGCCATCCAGCACATGGCCAAACAGGCCCGAGGTCAGACGCGGCACGCACATGCCCACCAAGGTACTGGCCTGATCCGACCCAAAGGCCGCCGCCAGTTTGTTGTGAACATATCCCAGCTTTTCCGCGACTTGCATCACGCGGGTTCGTGTCTCGTTGGAAAAGCCCTGCCCCCCGCGCAACACGCGGCTGACGGTCATTTTCGAAACCCCCGCTTCGCGGGCGATGTCCTCCAGATTGGCCTTCATCGGGCGGTCTGGCTCCTTGGCTAGGGGATGTTACCCCGCGATGTTATCGATAACTTTATTCTTGACTTTGGGCAGACTCAAGGCCAACCTACCCCAACGTTACCGGTAAACCTGACAAAGTTCAGTCGAAAAATCGGGGCGCGCCTTGGGAGGGGTTCAAAACATGCAACCGTCAAGCGACGGCCTGTTTTTCGATCGGATCGTGAAATCCTTTGGCGGAACCCGGGCGTTGAAGGGCGTGTCGCTCAAGGTGGACCGGGGCGAAATCGTGGCGCTTTTGGGTGAAAACGGGGCTGGGAAATCGACCCTGATCAAGGTGCTGGGCGGCATTCATCGCCCCGACGAAGGTGGCGTTTTCATCGACGGCACCGCCTATGCGCATGAGGCGGGCAAGGCCGGGGGGCAAAAGGTCGCCTTTATCCATCAGGATCTGGGTCTGATTGAATGGATGAGCGTGGCCGAAAACATCGCGCTTTCCTTGGGCTATGTGCGCAAGGGCCGCCGCATCGATTGGGCCGCGACCGAGGCTGCCGCCGACACGGCCCTGCGTCTGGTCGATGCCGATTTTTCGGCGACCGCGCGCATTTCCAGCCTGACGCGCACCCAGAAATCCTTGGTTGCCATCGCCCGTGCCTTGGCCGCCGATTGCGATTTTCTGGTGTTGGATGAACCCACAGCCAGTCTTCCAGTGGATGAGGTCGAACGGCTGTTCGCCGCCCTTCGCCCGCTTAAGGCGCGCGGCGTTGGGATGATTTACGTCAGCCACCGTCTGGATGAAATTTTCAAGATTGCCGACCGCGTCGCGGTTTTGCGCGATGGCCAGATGGTCGGCATGCGATTGATCGAACATACCACGCCCGAGGAACTGGTCAGCCTGATCGTGGGCCGCAAGGCGCGCGAAATCGCCCGCCCCGCCGTGCAAGAGGGGCCCGCCATTCTCACCGTCCGCAATCTGGCCACCCCCTCGGTCGGCCCGGTCAGCTTTGACATCAAGCGCGGAGAGCTTTTGGGGCTGGCCGGTCTTCGCGGTGCCGGTCACGAAGATATCGGCCGCGTTCTTTTCGGGGCGATCCCGCATGCCGGACAGATCACGCTCGAAGGTCAGAGCCCCAACCTGCGCGACCCTCAGGCCGCGATGAAATCGGGGATCGGTCTGGTGGCGCGCGACCGCGTGGGCGAAAGCGTCGCCCCCGGTTTGACCATCCGCGAAAACGCCTTTCTGAACCCATCGGCCACGGGGCGCGGCCTGCTCTCTGTCCTGTCGAAACGCCGCGAAGAGGCGCAGACCATCGCCATCGGCAAACGCGTCGGCCTGTCGCCAAACGACCCCTCCCTTGCGATCGAGGCCCTGTCCGGGGGCAATCAGCAAAAGGTCGTCGTCGGGCGCTGGCTCGACTCGGGCCGCCGTCTTTTGGTCACCGAAGACCCCACGGCCGGCGTCGATGTGGGGGCCAAGGCCGAGATTTACCACCTGCTTTATCAGGCGCTTGCCAGCGGCATGGGGGTTTTGGTCGTTTCGACCGATTTCGAAGAGATCGCCAACATCTGTCACCGCGCCATCGTGTTTTCCCGCGGCATGCCCGTGGCCGAATTGTCCGGTGTCGAACTTTCCACTGAATCGCTCATTCAGGCCGCATCGGCCGGTGAAGCTGCCTGAGGTCCGCCATGCCCGGAATTGAATCCAACGCCGTTGAACCCACCAAAGACGAACTGGCCGGTCTGCGCCCCCTGCGCCGGGCCCTGCGGCTGGCCCCGACTTATGGTCTGGTGATCCTGATGGTTGGCCTGATCGTCCTGTTCTCGATCCTGTTGCCCAACACCTTCCCCACGCTGTTGAATTTGCGTTCGATCTTGTCAGACAAGGCGATCATCGCCCTACTGTCCTTGGCCGCGATGATCCCGATGGTGGCCGGTCGCATCGACCTGACCGTGGGATATGGCATCGTGCTTTGGCACATTCTGGCCATCAGCCTGCAAACCATGTTCGGCCTGCCTTGGCCCGTGGCCGTGGTGATCGTTCTGATGCTTGGGGTGGTCACCGGGGCGCTTAACGGCATTCTGGTCGAAGTGGCGCGGATCGACAGCTTTATCGCCACGCTGGGCACTGGCACGATCCTGTATGCGCTGGCCCTGTGGCACACCGGCGGGCGGCAGATGGTGGGGCAATTGCCCGATGCCTTTTATGCGATCAACGGCACCTTTGTCTTTGGCCTGCCCA
>JALQUQ010000029.1 GCA_023263735.1 Paracoccaceae bacterium
TCTCGGCGGCTTCGTTCCAGGAAACCACGCGCGTGCTGACCGAAGCTTCGGTTCAGGGCAAACGGGACAAGCTGGTCGGTCTGAAGGAAAACGTCATCGTGGGTCGTCTGATCCCGGCCGGCACCGGTGGTGCGACCAGCCGCGTCAAGAAGATCGCGTCGGAACGTGACAACCACGTGATCGAGGCCCGTCAGTCCGAGGCGGAAACCGCCGCGGCACTGGCAGCCCCGATGGATGATGTGTTTGCCGCAGGATCGAACCTGAGCGATACCTTCGAAAGCCGCGATTGATCGGTTCAAAATTAAAGCCCCCGCCGCAGGTGACTGTGGCGGGGTTTTTCTTTGCCCAGACGGCAATGAAAAAGGGCGGGTGTCGCATGACCCCCGCCCTTTTCTTGTTCCGTCTGAACGAAATCAGTCGCGCAGCAATTCGTTGATCGAGGTCTTGGAGCGGGTCTGTGCATCGACCTTTTTCACGATTACGGCGCAGTACAGGTTGACGCCCTTGGACGGCAGCGATCCGGCCACCACGACCGAACCCGCAGGCACTTCGCCATAGGTCACTTCGCCGGTTTCGCGGTCATAGATCTTGGTCGATTTGCCGATGAAAACGCCCATCCCAAGGACCGACCCTTCGCGGACGATGCAGCCTTCGACCACTTCGGACCGTGCGCCAATAAAGCAATTGTCTTCGATGATGGTGGGGCCTGCCTGCATCGGCTCCAACACGCCGCCAATACCGACGCCACCCGACAGGTGCACGTTCTTGCCGATCTGGGCGCAAGAGCCGACCGTGGCCCAGGTGTCGACCATCGTGCCCTCGTCAACAAAGGCGCCAAGGTTCACGAACGACGGCATCAGCACCACGCCTTTGCCGATATGGGCCGAGCGGCGGACGATTGCGCCCGGAACGGCGCGGAAGCCCGCAGCTTTCCACTGATCTGCCGACCAGCCTTTGAATTTGGTGTCGACCTTGTCCCACCAGGTGCTGTCTTGCGGGGCACCGGTCAGCGGCTCCATGTCCTTGAGGCGAAAGCCCAGCAGAACGGCTTTCTTGGCCCACTGATTCACATGCCACTGGCCATCGGCCTGACGCTCGGCCACGCGCAGCTTGCCGCCATCCAAAGCGGTCAGCGTGGTTTCAATCGCGTCGCGGGTTTCCCCCGTGGTTGCCGGTGTGATGCCATCGCGGGCCTCCCATGCGGCTTCGATGGCTTTTTCAAGATCGGCGTATTGCATGGGTTCACCCCTTTCCGGTTTGTCCTGTCGCGGTTAGCCTATAAGGCCAAGCGGACAACCGCGCAATGTGCAGGCAGGACATTCCACAGATGAAAGACGACAGCCGCAATCACCCGTTTCGCGACAGCCATCAGGACGTAGCCGCCGCCAATCGAACCCCGGTCACGGCGCAAACACGGGCCCCCGCCTATCGTTTGGCCTTTACCGATGCCGATTTCATGATGCGCGATGATCTGCGGCCGGTCCGGCTTCAACTGGAGCTGTTGAAGCCGCAGTTGATCATGGATGAACGCGGGATCGAATCCACGATTGTCCTTTTTGGCGGCGCCCGCATTCCCGCGCCCGAAGACAAAGCCACGGCCAAATCGCCCGCCTTGGCAGAGCTGAGCAAATATTACGAAGAGGCGCGCCACTTTGCCTTTCGTATGACGGAACGGTCGATGAAAAGCTATGGCCGGGAAAATGTGATCATCACCGGAGGTGGGCCCGGCGTGATGGAGGCGGGAAACCGTGGGGCCTATGAGGCGGGCGGTCAGTCGATCGGGCTTAACATCGTGCTCCCGCACGAGCAGGCCCCGAACCGCTATGTGCCGCCGGACCTCTGTTTCAACTTTCACTACTTTGCGATCCGCAAGATGCATTTCCTGATGCGGGCCAAGGCCATCTGCGTCTTTCCGGGGGGATTTGGCACCTTGGACGAAATGTTCGAAAGCCTGACCTTGATTCAGACCAAACGGATGAAGCCGATCCCCTTTCTGCTGTTTGGTCGCGCCTTTTGGGAAAAGATCATCAATTGGGAGGCCATTGCAGAGGCGGGAACCATCAGCGCCGAAGATCTGGACCTGATCCGGTTTGTGGAAACGGCGGACGAGGCGATTGCCGTGATTGATGACTGGAAGACGGGGTGCTGACCCGTCTTCTTAGTAATCCTTCTCAAAGAACAGGCCGATCCCCGTGTTCCCGTCATTCCCGGCGCGCCCCTTGACCGTCAGGGTGTCTGTCAGATCAAGATTCAGGTCGATCCGGGTTTTGCCGCCCTGATCGACCGTCACCTCGGTATAGAGCTTTTCGGAAAGATACTTGCCGGCGGTCAATTGTGTGTTTCCGTCATCGGTTGTTTGCACATCCAGATTGTCCAGACCGAAGCCTTGGCGCAGTTTCGAACTGATCCCGTCTCCTCCCCGACCGGCCAGCGTGGCGACGGCGTTTGCCAGTTGCAGCGCCTGAAATGGGGAAAGGCTTTGCAGGCGTTTGCCAAAGATCAATTGGGCCACGATCTCTTCTTCGGGAAGCTCGGGCGAGGACGAGAAGGACACCACAGGCTCGCTTGCCGGGCCTTCGATGGAAATGGTGGTGGTCACATCGTCATTCTTGGTTGACGCAGACAAAGAGACGGTTGGGTCAAAACTCCCCTGCAATGACAGGGATGCAGAATTCAGGTCAAGCCGACGCCCCAGAACATCAAGCCGCCCCCGGATGAGGTTGAACTGCCCTGACGGGATCACATTCTGCGTGGTTCCGGCAACGATCAGTTCCCCGCCCAATTCCGCATCCAGCCCGCGCCCGCGCAGGAAAAGCCGGTTCGGGGCTGAAAGCGTGATGTCAAGCGCGATGGGCGCCGAGGCCGCGTTTGCGGCGGTGGTTGCATCGGCAATCAGGCCCGCCCGTTTGCGCGTCTGTGCCACGGGCAGGGGTTCATTGACATGGCGCAGACCAGGAAGATCGGCCGCCGATCCCAGGCCGGTTGAGGCGATGCGCACCTCGGTTTCGGCCAAGGCAACGCGTCCGGTCAAGGCAGCCCCCCCGCCCAACAGCGGGCCCGTCAGGCGCAGATCGGCATTCGCGCGGGTTTCATAAAGTTTCGGGTCGCGGATCACGGCGGCCAGTGCCGTGACGGAAAGATCGCTGCGGAATGGCGCTGTCAGACCCAACGACCCCCGCGCCCGCAGGGCCCCGCCGGTCGAGATATTGGCACTTGCATCCACCGACACGACGCCCCCGCTCAGCCCCGCCTCGGCGCTCAGCCCAAGCACGGTAAAGGGCAGGGCAGGGTCGGCCAGTCGCCCATTTTGCAAGTTGATCCGCCCGGACAGCGAGGTCGCCGATATCGCCCCCGAAAGCCGCAGGTCGGCGGTCACCCCCCCGGCCAGAACCCTGTTGCCAAGGAAGGGGTTCGCCAGACCGGCCTGTGCCCGACCGTTGATGCGCAAATCCGCCGTGCGGAGATTTGCGCCGAGTGTTCCGGCCACTTTGGCATCAATTCCCCCCGGGCCAAGCAGGCTGATATCAATCGCGTAACCGCTGGTTTGCTCTTCGGCGGTGCCTTTCAGCGTCAGTCGGCCCGGAAATTCCGCCATCAAGAGCGCCGTGTCGTTCAATTGGGCAGCCAAGGTCAGCTTGCGGCGGGGGCCGCCAAGGTCGCCATTGACCTGCGCAGAAAGGTGCGGCGCGACAAAATTCAGCTCCTGAAGTCGCAACTGGCCCGCCGTCAACTGCGCCTTGGCCGCCAAGGTCGAGCGCCCGGCCAATAGCGCATCGGCCTGCGCCTGCCCAAGACGCAAACCTTGGGTCGTGGCGTCCAGCGACAGGCCCAGATCTTGGAACGGGCCGCTGAGGCGCAATGTGCCGTCACCTTGGCCTTTGACCGCCTCTGTCAGGCGGTCCAGCGCTGGCAGTGTAAAGCCGATCACCAAATCGACCGTTTCCGCGCTGAGGTGGCCCTTGGCAGAAACTTCGCCAGCGGCAGAGGTAAGGGTTGCCCGCTGCAAGATCAGATCGGATTGGGCAAGATTGGCTTCGGTCAAAAGCGTCACTTGCCCGGCCAAGGCTTTGTCTGCCTCGGCGATCCCGGTGGTCACATCATTGGCCGTGGCCGTTGCCGTGACCGCAAGGGTCATCGCCAAAAGATCGCCGGTTACAGTGCCAGTGGCGTCTAACGCCCCGCCAAACCCCGGCCGCAACTTGCCCAGATCGGGGATGGCGGCCTGCAGGGAGAGATTGGCATTGGATGGGTCAAGCCGCCCGGTCACGGAATATGTGCCCGAGGCCAAGGACAGCTCTGATTGGGTCAATGTGAGGACCGTGCCCTGCAAGCGGCCCGTTGCTTGGAGGCGATTGTCCCCCGCCAACAGAGGGTCTACCTCGGGGGTGCCAATCCGCAAATCTTTTCCGGTGACATCGGTGCTGACGGTCAGATCGGGGCCAGAGAGGTCCCCCTTGACCGTCGTCTTGCCCAGAAGACGGCCGCCCAAACCCTCTTGGAAAATACCCAGATCCGGCAGGGTGCTGTCCAATGTCAGATCGATGTTTTGCCCGCGCACGCGCCCGGCAAGGGTTGCCGTACCCCCCCGCGCGTCAACAGTGACCGTCCTGAGGTTCAGCCCCCCGTCGATCAGGTCAAGGGCCAAGGTCAGCCCGGTTTCGCCTGCCAAAGCGCGATCAATCTGGGGCGTGCCCATGGCCAAATCTGTTGCCGTTGCCGTTCCGGTGATCGACGCCGCCCCGGTGACCAAAGGCCCCGTCAGTTCCAGATCGGCCGTCAGATGGCCACCCAGATCGGGCATGACCTGTGCAAGGTCGACGACGGTCAAGGCAACCCGCGCCTGTGACTGCTGCGAACCGATCTGCGCGCTGCCCTGTGCCGAAAGGGCCGGGGTCATGACCTGAACATCCGAAAGCGAAAGGCCGGTCTGATCGCGCTTGGCGGTCAGGCTGATCTGAGAGGCCCCAGCCAGCACGGCATCGGCCTGCGGCTGGCCAATGCCCAGATCGTTGCCCTTGATCCGGGTGGTCAGATCAAAATCGCCGCCCAAAAGGCTGCCCTTGCCCGACAGTTCGGCCTGCGCCGCGCCCGACAAGGGGCGCCCGGCCAGCGTTGAGAACCTGCTCAGATCTTTGGCGGACATGGCGGCGGTGCCGTCCATCGCGTAACCCGTGTCCAGCCCCTGCAGGTTGCCTGCTGCCGTCAGGGTCAGATCGCCGGCGGTCAAGGAGATCGACGACAGATTGATCCGCCCAGAACCCTGAGCCCAGATAAAGCTGCTGGTCAGGGTGGCCTCAGTCCCGATGGATTGGGCCAGCCCGGTATCGGAAAAGGTCAGATCGCCCCCGGTCAGATCGATGCGGCCCGCGACGCGCGATCCGCCAAGGCCACCCGTGGCATCGCGTTGGATCGTACCTGTGCCAGACAGGTCGAGCGTTCCGGCGCTTTGCGCTGCGGTCTTGACCCCTTGGGCCACAAAACGACCCGTCCAACGATCTCCAATCGCCGTGTCAAAGGAAAGGTCAAGATTGGCCGCCGCCACCGACACATCCTTGTCCGGCGTCGGCAAAATGACCGAAGCCCCGGATGGGTCGGCCAAACGCCCCGTCAGGGCAAACCGTTCGGGCAAACCGTCTGCCGCGATTTGCGCCGATCCTTGCAGGGTCAGCGATCGGGTTTGCAGATCAAACTGGTCAAGGATCAAGGCCCCCGTCGCCGCCCGTTGCCCTGCGGCAACGAAACGCAAATCCTGTCCGAAGAAATTGGAAAACTGCGGGGCAAACAGCGGGGCCATATCACCCGCAAGGTCGGCGCTGAATGCGGTGCCAAGATCGGCCTGTCCCTTGATCGCCACCGTTCCCACAAGGCGCGGGGTGCCATCGGTCGTCAGCGCAAGGGTGGTGACAAAATTGTCAATTGGTCCTTGCCCCTTGGCCGTCAGATCGATGGCGGGCGCGCCGGGCAGGCCCAACATCTTGCTCAGCAGCCCCCCGGCATCCTCGACCGCGGCCAGATCGATCCGCGCCGTCTGATCGTCAAAGGCCATGTCCAGCGCAATATCTTCGCGCGGGCCTGCGTCGGTGCGTTTCAGATCAAGACGCGCCGCCGCGTTGGTGCCGTTCAGGGTCAGACCCGCCGACAGCGTGGCCGTTGCCTCTTCGCCCAGAATATCCTGACCCAAAAGAACCGTGGCCGCCTCGATCTTGGCAATGTCAACCGCGACAGGAAGTTCGGGAAGGTGAAAGCCCCCCGCCTCGGGCGTCGGAGGCTGGTCACCAGCTTGGGGCAGTCGGGTCAAAGTGATCGTCTTGGCCGAAAGTTCATTGACCTTGACCACGCCAGAAAACAGCGCGCCCCGATCCCAATCCAGCACGATGTCTTCCAGTTTCAGCCAGACACCCATGTCATCGGCAATGGTCAGTTCATCCGCCGTCGCGCGGGAGGAGAGCGCCCCGGAAAAGCCCCGCAAGATCACCTGACGCCCGGCCCCGGACAGGTTGTCCTCGATAAAGCTGACAATCAACGTGCGGTCCGTGCGTTCTTGCGCGGTTTCCTGAGCCAGCGCGGGAAGGGGGGCCAGCAAGGTCGCGGCCAAAAGAAGCGCAGAGATCCGCATCAGAACGCCTGCCCCAAGCCGACATAGATTTGCAGCCCTTTGCCCGTCGTGCCGGAAACCGGCGCGGCAAGGTCAAGCCGGATGGGCCCAAGCCCCGTATCATAGCGCAGCCCAAGACCGGCTCCGGCATGGGTGCCCCCTGAAAAGCTGCCAAGCCCGACCTGACCGGCATCGACAAAGCCGACCAAACCGATTTTCTCGGTTGCCTTGATCCGCGCCTCGACCGATGCGCCGATGAAATGCGTCCCGCCGATCTTGAAGGTGGTGCCCGACCGCGCCACCGATACGCCCAAGGACTGATAGGGTTGGCCACGAACCGTGCCGCCTCCGCCCGAATAGAACAATTCGTCGCGCGGGGTGTTCAGGGCATCGGCCCCCAGAACCGCGCCGAATTGCAGGCGGGCCGCCAGAACGAACCGGGCATCCTGCCCAAACCCGCGATAGGCCCGCAAATCGCCCTTCAGGCGAACCCCGGAGTCGGTCGTGCCAAGCCCAAAGAACGGCTTGGCCTCGACATCCAGATAAAAGCCCTGTTTCGCGTCGGTCTTTGTATCGCGTTTGTCCCAGACCACGCCCACGGGCAGGGCGAGGCTGCGAAACAGGAAATCATCGCGCGTCAGACCATCAGACGAAACGGCGTAACCGTTTTCGTAATTGTAGGCGACGTTCAACCGGCCGGTCAGTTGTTCCGAAAAATAATGGGTCAAGCCCAGCGTCAGATCGAAATGGTTGGCCAGATAATCCGCCTCGTCGATCCGTTCGAAATTGGTCGCGAATCTAAGGGTGGTATCGGGGGTCAGGGTGGCAGGGCGGTCAATGGCCAACCCCAATTTGTAATCGATCCCGCTGTTTGACGAACCGATGTTCGAAATGCTGCCGGTGATTTCCAACCGTTCGGCACCTTTGAACATGTTGCGGTGCAACCAACTGCCCGAAAGCTCGGCGCCTTCCAGACTGGACAATTCGGCCCCAAAGCTTAGCCTGCGGGGCTTTTCCTCGACCACCTTGATCGTCGTGCCCAAAAGATCGGGGGCGGTGATCGCGTCATCCTCGACGATGGCGACGCTGGAAAAAGTGCCGGTGCGGCGCAGACGCGCTTCGGCGCGGGCCAATTCTGCCGGGGAAAAGGACGTACCGCTGGGCAGGCCCGCAATCTTGCGCACCCGATTTTCGCGGGTACGTTCCTGACCGGCAACGGCGACAGCGCCAAACCGGAGTTTTGGCCCGGCCGCGATATCGATGTGGGCCGACAGGGTTTGCGCCTCATGGTCGGCCACGATGTCTTGGTCCGCAATGCGAGCCTTGGCATGGCCCGCATCGCGCCACCCGTTGACACCCGCCGCTGCCGCTTCGCGCAGGGTCACGCTGCGGGCCAGCTCCCCGGGTTGAAAATCGCCGGGCAGCGATGTGCCGGGGGCCAAGGGGGAAACCGACACCGACCCAAAGCGGAACGCCGGGCCCGGGTCAATGGTGACGGAAATCGAACGCACGACAGGGGGCGAATTCAGCGGGGCGATGTCGGCAGCTTCTTGCCCATCCAGACGTACCGAAACGACCGGGGCGTAATGTCCTTCGGCATAAAGCGCACCCACAAGGCGCGCATATTCCGCGCGTGCGGCGGCCAAGATCTCTTCGCTTGTCGCATCGGGTTCCAGGGTCAAAAGCCCCGAAGCCGCCCGTACCGCTGCGAAATCACCACCCTTGATGGTGAAATCAACCGGCTCAAATGCTTTGGCAACAAAGGGATAGGCCAAAAGCCCAGCCAACGCGGCCGCGGACAAAACCCCTTTGCCACGGCGCGTGAACCGCTGTTTTGACGTATCGCCTGTCCGCACCTTGGCCCCCGGTTTCATTGCCCTTAGTATCCACGCTAATCCGGGTGAGTGCAATTCAACTTGACCGTTTGCCGCGTGATCCCGATTGCCCATCGGGGGATCGCGTGTAACGTGACACCACGACTTGGGAGGGTTGGGGCATGGCACAGCGTATCAGATTTTTGCACGGCACGGCGCTTTTGGCGGCCACGGTGGCGATCACCGGGCCGGCCATCGTCCCCGCGGAAACAGACCCATCCGTGCCAGGCCCCGTGCTGGATGCCGATTATCGCCAGATCGACCCCGCGCGGGCCGAACTGGGGCGCTTGCTGTTTTGGGACAAAGAGATTTCGGGAAATCGGGTGATCTCTTGCGCCACCTGTCACCATCCGAAATTCGGCACGTCAGATGGTCAGTCGCTGGCCTTTGGCGAAGGTGGGATCGGTCTTGGCCCCGACCGCGTTGTCGATCCCCTGAACATGCCCGAACAGCGGATTCCGCGCAATTCGCCCGCCTTGTGGAATCTGGGCGCATTTGAATTCACGGCCCTGTTCCACGATGGCCGGATCGAGGCGGACCCAAATCGCCCCAGCGGCCTGCGGACCCCGTTGGAAGATGAAATGGTCATGGGCTTTTCATCGCTGCTTTCGGCCCAAAACATGTTTCCGGTGCTGTCCAGCGATGAAATGGCCGGGCATTACGAAGAGAACGAGATTTCCACAGTCGTCCGGCAGGGGATCATCACCGGGCCGGGCGGGGCATGGGAAAAGATTGCGGCCCGCATCGACGCGATTGCGGAATATCGGCAGATGTTTGATCGCGCGGCCCCGGAAACCAAGGGCAGGCCGCTGCATTTCTTTGATATCTCGAATGCCATTGCCGATTTCGTCGCGTTCGAGTTTCGGTCGGACGATACGCCCTTTGATGCCTATTTGCGCGGGACGTCCAACCTGCCCGAGGAGGCAAAAGCCGGGATGACCCTGTTTTACGGCGAAGCAGGGTGCAGCACCTGCCATTCCGGAAAGTTTCAGACCGATCACAGCTTTCATGCCATGGGCGAGCCACAATTGGGGCCCGGCAAGTCAGAGCGGTTTGAGCGCCATCAGCGCGACGTCGGGCGCATGCGGGTGACCAATCGGCCCGAGGATGCCTATGCGTTCCGGACCCCCAGTTTGCGGAATGTGACCTTGACGGGCCCTTGGGGTCATGCCGGGGCCCATAGCGACCTTCGGGCGTTCTTGACGTTTCATCTCGACCCGGTCAGAGGGCTGGCGTCTTATACCCCTCAGGCCACCTTGGGCCCGTTCGACACGGCGAAATCCGATTGGGCCGCGCGTGATGGCGGCGAGGACTATGCGGCCATCGCGGCGGCGGTCAAACTCGCCCCGGTGACGTTGACCGAGACGCAACTGGATCAGATTCTGGCCTTTCTGACATCATTAGAGAGCCCGACAACTCTGACGGGGCGGCTGGGCACACCTGACCGCGTGCCCAGTGGATTGCCCATCGATCGTTGACCCGGTGCCGCGACCCAACCGCGCGGATCAGTCGATGCGGAACCCCGCCGCCTCGCGGGTCAGGGTCAGCGCCCGCCCCTGCTGGCCTTTGGTTTCAACCGGAACCCAAGCGCTGGTCACGCCGTCGGGCCAAACGATGCGCAGGTCTGCCGCCACAGCGGGGCCCATCCCGAAATGCAGCGGCAACGCCTGTCCCGACACATGGCCCCCGCCTACGGTGATCTCTTGCGATTGAACGCGGCCATCGATCCGCAATTCGACCCATGCCCCAACAGCGCGGCGGTTTGCACCGTCTTGCCAGAGATCGACGGTCAGCCAATGGTTGTCGGTCACCGTCTGGTTCTGCCAAACCTCCATCGGGGCGCGGCGGTTCATCACCACGATGTCGAGCAATCCATCGCCGTTCAAATCGGCCAACCCGGCCCCGCGTGACCGTTCGACCGTCGCGATCCCGGCGCTTTCCCCTTTTTCGACAAACGTATGATCGGGCTTTTGCATCAACAGGTTGTTCGGATCATGGATGGCGTTTGATGGCATCTGATCCACATTGCCCTTGGCGATGAACAGATCGGCAAGGCCATCATTGTCGATATCACCGAATTCTGCATGCCACCCGGTCGAAGGGCGACCATCATCGCCCAGATACGGCGTGGTGGCATAGGTGCCGATGGAATAGGGGGCGTCCTTCATTTTGCCGCCGCCCTGATTGATCTGCAAAAGCTGATCGCCCATCGAGGTCATCATGACCTCGGGCAGGCCATCATCGGTGATGTCGCGGCTGGCAATGCCCATACCCCACAGCTTGACCCGGGGCCAACCCTCGGCCTCGCCATAGTCTTGCAAGGGGTTCAGGTGGAACATCTGTTCATAGCCGTCGCGCACGTAATACTGCCGGTCATTCGAGATGCGCAGATCCGGCGTTCCGGTGCGTTTCCAGTCAGAGATCAGCATGGACAACGCGCAATATCCGGGGGCAATCACCGTGGGCGTCGCAAAGGCACCTTTGGCGCCCCGATGCAATTCATTGGTATCGCAGGCCTCGAACGGGCCGTTCGGATCGTCTTTGTTGACGTAATTTCCGACGGCCAGCGTGGGCCAATCCCGCCCCGGCTCCCACGTGGCGGCAAAGGCCGTCGTCCATTTGGTGCCAGCGTCAAACGACCAAAGATCGGTCGCATCCTCGAACCGGCAATCGCCCAGCCCCTTCAGCAAATGGTTTGGCCCCGCGCGCAAGACGGCAAGGTCCAGAAGGCCATCGCCATCGATATCCAGCGGATAAGCCCCGGTAACCCCTGTAAAGGCGGGCCCGTCGGGCGCCAAGGCAAAGGTGATGTCGCCCCCAACCTCGGCTGTTGTGTTGATATACAGTCGCGACGGATTTGACCCGCCCGCGGCAAAAAGATCGGGGCGCTGGTCATCGTTGCAATCCAGAAGAGCGACGCCCCCGCCCACGAAATGCGCCCAATCCCCGTCATAAACTTGGGCGGCGGGCAGGGCGGCCGCGCGGTCCTTGAACAGAGGCGCGGTCTGGCCATGGGCCGGCAACGCCAGACTCAAAGCCACCAAAGCCAGAGGAAACGATTTCATTGCGCCGCAATTTCTCTGTTCGAGGTCAGCAATCCCTCACTGACCGAAGACAGCGCCAAGGCCGCGGCCCCATGCGCCCAAAGCAGATCGCCCCAGGCATGAATCTCGATCGGTGGTCGCGGGCGACCGGTGTTGATCACCATATTCTCCATCTCGGCCAGCGTCTCGGCGGCATAAAGGTAATCATACCGCATCCGCTCTCCGGACAGGATGATCAGCGACGGATCAAACAGGTTGATCACATTGGACAGGCCTACCGCCAGATACCGCCCCGCCCGGCGAAAGATCGATTTGGCCGTGGCGTTCCCGGCTTTGGCATGTTCGTAAAGGCTTTCCAGCAGCAAATTCATCGGCTGGCTTTCGCGGTGCCCCCAATTCAGCGCGGTTGCCGCCTCGCGCGCCAGCGCATAGTCGGCGACATAGGCCTCCAGACATCCGCGTTGACCGCAGCGGCACAGCGCACCATCCAGTTGCACCTTGGTGTGGCCCAGCTCTACGCCCACCCGATGGGTTCCCCGATACAGGCGATGGTTCATCACAAAGCCCATGCCCAAACCATGTTCGATTGTGACCACGGCAAAATCGGCCCGCGCGCGCCCCGCCCCGAACCAAAGCTCGGCCAGAGCCACCAGATTGGCATCATTGTCGATGCACACCGGCAGACCCAGTTTGCGGCTGGCCAGGTCAGCCAAGGCGACAGACCGTTCGCTCAGGATCGACGACCAAAGCACGATGCCCTCTTGCCCATCGACAAAACCGGGCACCCCGATCCCGACGGCCGACAGATCGGCCCGCGACAAGGCGGCCTTGTTGCAGACACGGTCAAGCAGGGTTTCGATGCTGTCCAGAATGTCCGCGACCGTGCAAGGCCCGGGATTGCGCGGGATCGTATCATCGGCAATCAGTTTTCCGGCAAAATCCACGATCACGACCGTATGTTCCCGGTCAGAGATCTTCATCCCCGCCACACGATGCGCATCGGCGCGCACCCCCAAAGCGACGGCCGGGCGCCCACGGCCGCTGTCAATATCCCGGGGGGCGCTGATTTCCTCGATCAGTCCGGCTTCGATCAGCTCTGACGTGATCGTCGTGACCGACGCCGGGCTGACCCCCAGATCCTTGGCCACCTGAACCCGCGCGACCGATCCGGCGGCGCGCACGCGCTCAAAAATCTGCTGGCGGAGCGGGCGTTGCGCATCGGGGATCAGGGGGATCAGCGGGCCTACGCCCTTTCTCCCGTCTCCTCCCTCACCTTGGCTCAGCGGCACGTGCATTAGTTCGGCTCTCAAATAAAAAGGCGGGGCGGCACTTCGCAAAGTTACCAATTTTTCTGCATGGCAGCAATTTTTGCGATGCAGCGGCAGTCATGCTTAGCATTACTGGCAAAATTTATTTTGACAACTGAAATTAATGGAGCCAAATTCTTCCCGGTCGACGAATCTGTCGCCCCCGTGAACACACGGGGATCTTCTGAGGGAGGGAAGATATGAAGAAGGTACTTTTGTTGGCGTCTGTTTGTGCGGCGTCGATTGTTTCTGCGGCGTCTGCGGCGGATATGAAGGTTTGTGTGAGCTGGTCGAACTTCCGGGAAGAGCGTTGGAAGACGGATGAGGCGGCGATCAAGGGGGCTTTGGATGCGGCTGGGGCGGAGTATATCTCGGCGGATGCGCAGACCTCGGCGACCAAGCAATTGGCGGATATCGAAGGGATGATCACGCAAGGCTGCTCGGCCCTGATCATTCTGGCGCAAGACTCGGCCTCGATCGGGCCGGCGCTGGACGCGGCCGAGGATGCGGGCATTCCGGTTGTGGGCTATGACCGGATGATCGACGATCCGCGCGCGTTCTACCTGACCTTTGACAACGTCGAAGTGGGCCGGATGCAGGCGCGCGAAGTGCTGAAGGTGGCGCCGAAGGGCCGCTATGTGATGATCAAGGGCTCGCCGGTTGACCCGAACGCAGACTTCCTGCGCGGGGGCCAGCAAGAGGTTCTGCAGGCCGCGATCGATGCGGGCGACATCACCATCGTGGGCGAGGCCTATACCGACGACTGGCAGCCGGCGAATGCGCAAAAGAACATGGAGCAGATCCTGACCCAGACCAACAACGGCGTTGATGCGGTTGTGGCCTCGAACGACGGCACCGCCGGCGGCGTGGTTGCGGCGCTGACCGCGCAGGGCATGGCGGGGATCCCGGTGTCGGGCCAGGACGGCGATATGGCGGCGCTGAACCGCGTGGCCTTGGGCACCCAGACGGTTTCGGTCTGGAAAGACAGCCGCGCGCTGGGCAAGGCCGCGGGCGAGATCGCCGTGGCGCTGGCGGGCGGCACCGCGATGGATGCGGTTGCGGGCTCGGCCAAGTTCACCTCGCCGGGCGGCAAGGAGCTGAACTCGGTTCTTCTGGCGCCGATCCCGGTGACCAAGGACAACCTGAACGTGGTTCTGGATGCGGGCTGGATCTCGAAAGAGACGCTCTGCGCGGGCACGTCGGGTGTGGCGGTCTGCCAGTAAGGCTTTGATATCGTGATCACTGCGGCGCTCCGGGGAACCCTTGGGGCGCCGCGCCACAGCCAGAGGCCCCCCAGAGGTTCCCCCAGAGAGGCTCCTCCGGCCCCAGCGGGCGCGGGGATCAATCCTTG
>JALQUQ010000002.1 GCA_023263735.1 Paracoccaceae bacterium
CCCCAAAACACCTTTTCCGGGGCCTTGAGCGCCGTGCCACCCGCCGCCAGCGCGGCGGTAAAGGCCGCGTCAACCTCGGCCGCGGTCGGAAAGTTCTGCGCAAGGGTGATGGCCCCCGTGCCAAGCGCGGCACCGGGCCGCCCCTGATCTGCCGCCAGATCGGTCAGACCGAACAGCCCCAATACCGCGCCGTTCATCTGAAAAAACGCAACGCCGTCCTGGCTTTGGCCATGTTCGATCCAGCCCAGCCGCGCATAGAACGCGCGCGCCGCCTTCAAATCCCTGACGCCCAGCGTGATCAGGGTAACCCGTTGCAAGTTCATGACGTCACCTTTGAAACCCCATGGGAGTCAGACACGAAAAGCTGTTGTCCTCGGTCACCCAAGGCATCGAAAAGATTGGCATCTGTTCCCGTCATCAGGGCCTGAGCCCCCAAGGCACAGATTTCATCATAAAGCGCTGCGCGCCGGGTTTCATCCAGATGGGCCGCCACCTCATCCAGCAAAAGAATTGGGGCCATCTTGATGTCCTGCGCCAGAGCGCGCGCATTGGCCAGGATCAGGCTGATCAACAGGGCCTTTTGCTCTCCGGTCGAACATTGGGCCGCGGGAACGCCTTTGGCAACAAAGGTCGCCGCCAAATCGGCGCGATGGGGCCCGACCAGCGTGCGCCCGGCCGCCATATCGCGGCGGCGGTTGCTGGCCCAATGATGGCTCAGATCCTCAGGCTGCTCCTCCGCGGAAACGATCGTCAGCTCGGCCCGAGGAAACGTGGTCTCGGGCGTGGCTTGCGCCGTCCTCAAGCGCGCCACGGCATCCGACCGGTTCAGGGTGATCTTTTCAGCGGCCTCGGCCATCTGCAGTTCCAAGGCGGCATACCAGTGGGGATCGCTGACCTGATCCTTGAGCAGGCGATTGCGATCCCGCATCGCCTTTTCATAGGCCAGAACCACCTCGCCATGATCTGGGGTAAAGCTCAGCGTCATGCGATCCAGAAACCGCCGACGGCCTTCCGCGGCTTCGATCCAAAGCCGGTCCATCGACGGAACCAGCCAAAGGATCCGCAGGATCCGGCCAAGCTGCGCCTGCGGGGTGCTCCGCTCATCGATGCGCACCGTTCGCGGCGCTCCGCCCTCGGCCCCGGTCTCGATGCTGTGGCTGCCCGCCAACCCCGTGACCTCGGCGCTGATTTTCCACCCCAAAGCCTCGGGGCGGCGGGCCAATTCTTCAGCCCCGGCCCGTCGCAGTCCGCGCCCGGGGGACAACAGGGAAACCGCTTCCAGAATATTGGTTTTCCCAGCCCCATTCGGCCCATACAGAGCGACCGGGCGGCCATCAAATTCAAGCCGCGTCACCCGATGGCTGCGAAAGTGCAAAAGGTTAAGCTGGGTGATCGCCAGACCGCTCACGCCGAAAGGCCTTTATCTTGGCTGAAATATCCCGGGGGGCGGGCGATTTGTCTTGCAAATCGCCAAGGGGGGCAGCGCCCCCCACTTTCGCCGGTCACACGCGCATCGGCATGACGACATAGATGGCGCTGGTGTCATTGCCCTCGCGCATCAGGGTCGGATCGCCCGAGGAGTTGAACAGGAACACGGCATTCTCGCGGTCAACCTGGCTGGCGATTTCCAACAGGTATTTGGCGTTGAAGCCGATTTCCAGCCGATCATCGCCATAGGCCACGGCAAGCTCTTCCTCGGCCGCGCCAGAATCGGGGGAATTGACCGAAAGAACCAGACGATCTTCATCAAGGCTCAGTTTGACGGCGCGCGACCGTTCGCTTGAAACGGTGGCAACCCGGTCGACCGCTTTCGCGAATTCGCTGGCATCCACCTCAAGTCGGCGGGTGTTGCCCATCGGGATCACGCGCGTATAGTCCGGGAAGGTCCCGTCGATGACTTTCGAGGTCAGCGTGATGGCGGGGGTTGCAAAGCGCACCTTGGTCTCCGAGACTGAAACGGCAATCTCGGCTTCGTCATCGTCCAAGAGTTTGCGCAATTCGCCCACGGTCTTGCGCGGAACGATCACGCCGGGCATGCCTTGCGCCCCCTCCGGCAAAGGCGAGTCGATGCGGGCCAGACGGTGGCCATCGGTCGCAACGGCGCGCAATGCCGGTCCATCTTCGCCGGTTGCCACATGGAAATAGACACCGTTCAGATAATACCGGGTCTCTTCGGTGGAAATCGCGAATTTTGCCTTGTCGAACAAGCGGCGCAGCGTCGGCGCCGGGGCGGTAAAATTCGACACATATTCCGAGCTTGCCATCACCGGGAAATCTTCGCGCGGGAGGGTGGCAAGGCTAAAGGTCGAGCGGCCGGCGGTGATCGTCAGGCGGCCCGATGCCGGATCTTCGGACAGGTTGACAAGGGAGCCGTCGGGCAGTTTGCGCACGATATCGTGCAGCATCACCGCCGAAACAGTCGTCGCTCCGGCCCGTTCCACCTGCGCGGGGGCGCGGTCCACCACTTCGATATCCAGATCGGTGGCCCGGAACGATGCTTGCGCGCCATCGGCCTCGATCAGCACATTCGCAAGAATCGGGGTCGTGTTGCGGCGTTCGACAACAGATTGCGCTTGCGACAGGGCCTTGAGCAGGGTGCCACGTTCAATCGAAAGCTTCATTCTTCCATCCCCTCATCGGGCCACAGGGACGCCGACTTTATCCGGCTTTTGCCGGTTCACAACAGTTTGTTGCGACATTGTGTGGCTTTCAGGCCAAGGTCAAGGGTGCCCCGCGCCGACAAAACCCGCACGCCCGCCAAGTGCGGGGTTTCTGCACGGGTTTTGGACAGGCGCCCTCCGCAATCAGCCTTGCAGAAGACGTTTCAACATCTGAACGTCATCGGCCAATTGGCTGTCGGCGGACATCAGTTCTTCGATCTTGCGCACACCATGCATGATGGTCGTATGATCGCGGCCACCAAACCGGCGCCCGATATCGGGCAGCGACCGATTGGTCAGTTGCTTGGCCAGATACATTGCCACCTGACGCGGGCGCGCGATGGTGCGCAGGCGTTTCGGTCCGATCATATCGGACAGGCGCACGTTGTAATGTTCGGCCACCTTGCGCTGGATTTCTTCGACCGTCAGACGTTTGTCAGAGGCGCGGAGAATATCCGACAGGCATTCCTGAACCAGATCATGGTTGATTTCCCGACCGACGAGGCTTGCAAAGGCGAAGAGTCGCATCAGCGCGCCTTCCAGCACGCGGACGTTGGTCGTGATGCGGTGAGCAAGGAATTCAAGCACACCATTGCCAATCGTCAGCCCGCGATACTGGGTCTTGTACTGCTCAACCTTGGCCTGCAGGATGCCCAGACGCAATTCGTAATCGGTGGGATGCAGGTCAACGACAAGACCCGATTGCAGTCGCGACCGAATCCGTTCTTCTAGATCCTTGATTTCCCCCGGCGCGCGGTCAGCCGAGATCACGATCTGTTTGTTCTGATCCACCAGCGCATTGAAGGTGTGGAAGAATTCTTCTTGGGTCGAATCCTTGCCCGCGATGAATTGGACGTCATCCACCATCAAAACATCGACTGACCGGAACAGGGATTTGAAATCCATGATCTGCTTGTCGCGCAGAGCTTGCACAAAGCGATACATGAATTGCTCGGCCGACAGATACAGCACGCGCAATTCCGGATGCTTGGCCCGCAATTCATGCGCGATTGCGTGCATCAGGTGCGTTTTCCCAAGACCGACGCCCCCGTAAAGGAACAGCGGGTTGAAAGTCGCTGGGCCGCCCTCGGCCACACGGCGGGCGGCGGCATGGGCCAATTCGTTCGGTTTGCCGACGACAAAACTGTCAAAGGTAAACCGCGCCTCAAGCTGGGCTCCGCTCACCTCTTCCGATGCGGCGGGCCGTGCGGCGGCTTTGGGTTCAACCTGTACTTTCACCGGGGCCTTAGCCGCAGCGGGCGCGGGGCGCCTTACGGCATCGGCGACCGAAAATTCGATTCGTTCGACAACTTGGCCGGATTGGCGCAGTTGGCCGCGGATATGGTCTGCGAAGTTCCGCGAAACCCAGTCACCAAAAAAGGTGGTCGGCACTTCGAATTGTGCAACCCCGTTTTTCAGATCAGAAAATTTGAGGGGCTCGATCCACGTGGCATAATTGCTTTTGCCGACGCGCTTGATGAGTTGTTCTCGAACCTGTCCCCAAGTGTCATTCGTCATTCCCGCTGACCCGTTTTTTGTTATGGCCGATTTGTCAAAGGGACCAATATCCCAACACATACTTTCACGCGCGACAGCCCTCATCTGGCGGCGACAGATACTCCCCAGTACCTGCCCGAGCTTAACGCCCGGTCGCCGACAAGACACAAGAAAAGGCGACAGAAAAAGACTCTGTCGCCCCAGCCACCTGATCGGCGCCGAATCTGGCATCAATCAAGCAACTCATTGACCAAAAACGAAATTCCGGAGTTCAGCTGGCAGCATCCCTTACGGAGTTTCGATCCAGTTTCGTCGTGTCCCCCAAGACGAAGGTGAATCGCCTGATGACCGTAGCAACTGGGCAGAGGGCTTTTCAATCGAACTATCCGGTTGACAGGGATTTGATGAAAGCGAATCCCAAGGCTCTGGCAATTCGGCAACGCAGGCCGCGGAAAGTCCAAGAAATTGTGGATGTACGAATGAAAAAATGCCCGCCAGTGGCGGGCACTCTTGACACAGAAATGTCAGACGACTCAGGCCGAAGGAGCGGTCAGCGACTTCACGCGCGAGGCAAGGCGCGACACTTTGCGCGACGCCGTGTTCTTGTGCATGACGCCCTTGGTCACACCGCGCATCAGTTCCGGCTGTGCGTTTTTCAGAGCTTCGGCAGCGGCTGCTGCGTCGCCCGAAGCCAGAGCTTCTTCGACTTTGCGGATATAGGTGCGGATACGCGAACGACGCGCCTTGTTCACGGCATAGCGTGCAATGGACTGGCGGGCGCGTTTTTTGGACTGTTCAGTATTTGCCATGGGCGATCTCGATCTCTTCAGGTCTATGGTTCAAGTGCACGATAGACCGAATTCGCCGCCCCAAAAGGAACGGACTCGATTCTTGCCAAAGCGGGCCCACGCGCATGTATGGCGGGGCGTATACGTCATCAGGACGGAAATGCAAACAGGAAATCAGCGATCGCGGAACTGCGGTTGGCGCTTTTCCATAAAGGCGGCCATGCCCTCTTTCTGGTCTTCGGTCGCGAACATGGCATGGAACATCCGGCGCTCGAACAAGAGGCCGCTGTTCAGATCGCCTTGCGAGACATTCACGCATTCCTTGACCGCAGCCGTTGTTACCATCGATTTTTCGACGATCTTCTGCGCGATCTTCATGGTTTCGGCCAACAGATCCTTGGCGGGGAAGACACGGCTGACAAGGCCTGCGCGCTCGGCTTCGGCCGAATCCATGAAGCGGCCGGTCAGGTGCATATCCATCGATTTGGATTTGCCCACGAGTCGCGTCAGGCGTTGCGTTCCGCCCATGCCAGCCACGATCCCGAGGTTGATTTCGGGCTGGCCGAATTTGGCCGTATCGGCGCAGACGATGAAATCGCACAGCATCGCCAATTCACAGCCGCCGCCCAGACAATAGCCGGAAACCGCGGCGATGATCGGCTTTCTTAGGCGCATGATCTGTTCGGTTTCGCTTCCGTACAGGTCGTCGAACAGAATCTCGGTATAGGTCTTGTCAGCAATTTCCTTGACGTCGGCACCGGCGGCAAAGGCCTTGTCCGATCCGGTCAGAACGATGCACCGCGTGTTGATGTCTTTTTCCGCCGCGACCAAGGCCTGCACCAATTCCTGCATCAGCTTTTGGTTCAAGGCATTCAAGGCCTCGGGCCGGTTAAGCCGGATCAAGGTCACGTAATCTTCGACCTGCACGATCAGCGTATCATAGGCCATGTGGCGCCCCCAAGCGGTTCACAGTCGGGTGACTCCTAGCACCATTCCCGGCTTTGGCAAGTCACTGCTGGCATCGGGGGCAATAGAATGTCGACCGCCCTGACTGCACCATTCGGGCAATTGTTCCGTCACAACCAGGCGTCAGACAGGGGGCATCCTCGCGATCATATACCTGAAAGCTGTGCTGAAAATATCCAAGCTCTCCAGAAGCTTGACGGAAGTCGCGGAGTGAGCTTCCCCCCGAGTCAATGGCCTCGGTCAAGACGTCGCGAATGATGGTGGTCAGGCGCGAAACCTCTGTTGCGGTCATTTGTCCGGCCAATCGGTCAGGTTTGATCCCTGCACGATAAAGCGCCTCGCACACATAGATATTGCCCAATCCTGCAACAATTGACTGATCCAGCAGCGCCGATTTGATCGGGGTGCGCCGGTCGCGCAGCCGCGCCGCCAGATAGGTGTCGTGAAACGCATTGCCCAAGGGTTCGGGGCCCAGATTGGCCAACAAGGGATGATGTTCGGCCCGGGCGGTTTCAATCAGGTCCATCGCGCCAAACCGTCGTGGGTCGTTGAAGGTGACCCTTGCCCCGCCTTCCATGTCAAAGACCACATGATCGTGCTTTTGCGGAGCCGGGTGGGCGTGGTGAAACTGCCCGATCTGCGTGCCCGATATCAACATCCGCCCCGACATGCCCAAATGGATCAGCAAGGTCTCTTGAGACGAAAGGTCGGCAAGGATGTATTTTGACCGACGCCGCAGCCCTAGAACGCGGGTGCCGTTCAGTCGTTCTGCCATGCGTTCGGGAAAGGGCCAGCGCAAATCGGGCCGATTGATCTGCGCTGAAAGGATGATCTTGCCCTCCATCACGGGCAAAAGTCCGGTGCGAACGGTTTCAACCTCGGGCAGTTCGGGCATGGTTTCCCCAAAATGGACAGGGTGGCGCATTGCAGATGCACCAATGCGGCCTATAAGAAGGCTCTGATGTAACAAAGGGCAAGGCCCATGACCGACGAAAACCAGTCCACCACGCATTTCGGAAACCAGACCGTACCCGAAAGTGAAAAGGCCGGAATGGTCCATGGGGTCTTTACCAGCGTGGCCAGCAAATACGACATCATGAATGACCTGATGTCGGGCGGGGTCCATCGGCTCTGGAAAGATGCCATGATGGATTGGCTGGCCCCGCGTGCGGGTCAACGACTGCTGGACGTTGCTGGGGGAACGGGGGATGTCTCGTTCCGGTTTTTGGGCCGTGCGCCTTCGGCGCGGGCCGTCGTCTGCGACATGACGGAATCCATGCTGATTGCCGGGCGCAAACGCGCCGAGGCGGATCATCTGGCCGAACGGCTCGATTGGGTGGTGGGCGATGCGATGGCCCTTCCCTTTGAAAGCAACAGCTTTGATGTTTATACGATCAGCTTTGGTATCCGGAATGTGACGCGCGTTCAGGATGCCCTGAATGAGGCTTATCGCGTCTTGCGCCCCGGTGGGCGGCTGATGGTGCTGGAGTTCAGCCAGATCCCCAATGAGCTGATGCAAAAAGCCTATGACCTGTATTCGTTCAATGTGATTCCGCTGATGGGGCAGATCGTGGCGGGGGACCGCCACAGCTATCAGTATCTGGTCGAATCCATTCGCAAATTCCCGGATCAGGAGACATTCGCCAGCATGATCCGCCGGGCAGGGTTTGAACAGGTGAAGTACCGCAATCTGACGATGGGCGTCGCGGCCCTGCATTCCGGGTGGAAAATCTAAGTGCGCGGTCCCCATAACATCTGGCGTTTGATTCGGACCCTCGCCACGCTTGAGCGCACCGGTGCAATCGGTGTGGTGCTGGAGGCGTTTCGCGCCCCGGCAAATATTCGGTTTGCAGCCCGGGTTCTGGGGTGGCCGTTCAAACCGCTTGGTCTGCGCGGTGATCCGGCGTTGCCCCCTGCGACGCGCGCGCTGACGGCGCTTGGCCCGGCTTATATCAAATTTGGGCAAATCCTTTCCACGCGTCCCGACATCGTGGGCGATGAACTGGCCGAGCAGTTGAAGGATCTGCAAGACCGCCTGCCGCCGTTCCCGACCGCGATTGCCAAAAAGATGGTCGAGGCCGAGTTGGAGTGCCCGGCCGATGATCTGTTCACCGATTTTTCCGATGCAGTCGCCGCCGCGTCGATAGCGCAGGTTCACCGGGCGACGGTTCTGGAAACAGGTCAGGATGTCGCCGTAAAGGTTCTGCGTCCGGGGATCGAAAAGGCGTTTCGCAAAGACATCGACGCCTTTTATCTTGCGGCGCAAACGATTGAAATTCTGGCACCTTCGGCGCGCCGCCTGCGCCCGATGGATGTGATCCGCCACTTCGAAGGCGTTGTTCTGGGGGAGTTGGACTTTCGGCTTGAATCCAGCGCGGCCGCCGAATTTGCGGCCAACACGGAAAAGGATCAGGGCTTCAAGGTGCCCACCGTGCTCTGGCATTTGTCGGGGCGTTCGGTCATGACCTTGGGATGGGCGGAAGGCTTCCCGCTCAAAGACAACGATGCGATCGATGCGGCCGGATTGGATCGCAAGGTTCTGGGTGCCCGTGTGCTGCAGTTGTTCCTGAACCACGCTTTGCGCGACGGCTATTTTCACGCCGACATGCATCAGGGGAATCTAAAGGTTTCGTCTGACGGGAACATCATCGCCTATGATTTCGGAATCATGGGACGGATCGACGAATACACCCGCCGCGTCTATGCCGAGATCTTGTTCGGTTTCATCCGCAAGGATTACCGCCGGGTTGCCGAGGTTCATTTCGAGGCGGGTTACGTTCCGGCTGACCGCGACATCGACGAATTCGCCCGCGCTTTGCGCGCCGTCGGAGAGCCCATCTTTGGGATGGAGGCCAGTCGCATTTCGATGGCGCGGCTTTTGTCCTATCTGTTCGAGGTGACCGAGCGTTTTGGCATGGAAACCCGGACGGAACTGATCTTGCTGCAACGCACCATGGTTGTGGTCGAGGGTGTGGCCCGTGGGCTGGACCCCCATATCAACATCTGGGAAGTCGCAAAGCCCATCGTGGAATCCTATATCTCAAAGAATATTGGACCGCGGGCTTTGGCGCGCGATCTGGGACGGACGCTGCGCGTCTTGTCCCGCTTTGGGCCGCGGTTGCCGCGCCTTGTCGAGACTGCGCTGATCTCACAATCCGAGTCGGCGACCCGTATGCCGCAAAAGCGGATCAAGTCGCGTCTGGTTGTGGGGGCGGCTTTGGTGGCGACCTTTGGGCTGGGCGTTTGGCTGGGTCACATCGTCTGAACGTCGGATAAGCCGTTGATCTCCAAGCCAACGGCTCGATCATAATCGGTGAAGCCCCGGCGCGACTTCCACTGGCAATGCGCGGCGATTCGCCAATGTAGTATGGGGGCCAAGGCAAGATACCGCGCCTTGGTCTCGGCGCAGTTGTAGCCTGCAAAAAAGGCATCGCGGTCAGATACGGTCAGCGCCGCCCCGCCGTAAAGCCACTGCATGGCTGGGGAAAGAAAAGCGGCGATATCCTCGACCGGATCGCCCCATGCCGGGCATTGCCAGTCGATCAAGACCGGCGTTCCGGCTGCATCAATGATATTTCCAGCAACGGCATCGCCATGGATCAATGACTTTGACGCAGGGCGAAGGTCTGGCACATTCGGGCAAGGGGGCAAATCCTCGACGGCTTCGCCGGCAATTAGGAGGGCATGGCGCTTCAAGTCCGCGCCCATGGGGGCCTGCCGGAATGCAAGGTCAGGATCAAGGTTCAGACGGTGCAGCCTTGACAGCATCGCACCAACTGCAAAAGGCGTGGCCGTTCCGGTTTGCCCGTCCACATGCCGATACACCACCAACATGGGGCCCGTCGAAATCAGGTCCGGGCCCAATCCCGTACCGGAAAGGGCAATCAGGGCCCGCGCCTCGGCTGATGGATCGTTTGGGAAAAGCGGGCTGCTGGCATCTGCGCAATAGGATTTTACAACAGCGGTCCCAACCCTCCAGCTTTGATTGGTCCGACCCCCAAAAAGGGGAGACCAGTCTTGCCCGATCAATTCCGGGGCAATCTGTTCCGCCGCATCGATCAGGTCATGAGGTTCGCGAGAGGCAAGGGGTTTGAGCATGCGCGGCAATTTATGCGCAAAGGCGGGTCCCCTGCAATCTGCCAGCGACGCGCCAATGTGTCAGGGCGACCGAAGAGCGGTGATCGACGCGGCCGGAACCGTGACCCCCCCGGCAAGAACCAAGACCGAACCTTCCGGGCTTCCCTGCACTTCGGCAATCGTGGCGTAATGTTCGATGCCGGTGGTCGTTAACAGTTCGTCTCCCAGATAACTTTCCAGACTCAGGCGATAGGTGCCCGTTGGAAGCGGCTCCCCCGTGGCACCCGCTCCTAACCATTCATAGGGGGCCGTTGAGACCGGAATATCCTCTCGTGCGACGATCTGGTTTCCGGAATCGCGCGCGACAAGCACCGCCCGATCCGCCGCCGCGGCGGGATTGGGTGAAACCGTGACCGAGGTGCCATCCCGATAGACATCGGCATCCACTCGCGCCTCTTGCCCAACGAACCCGGCCAATTGAGCCATGCCGATCACGCCAAATTGCGTCTGCAGCGATTCAAGAATTTGGTTTGTTCTGACCGCTTGCTCGACACCGGAAAAGGTTGCCAACTGCACTGCATAATCCGCCGAATCGATCGGATTGAGCGGGTCCTGATTTTGCATTTGGACCGTCAGCATTTTCAGAAAGGTCTCATAATCGCTGCTCGCCTTCGTACCTTGGGCTGCTGAGGTCTTTGGCGTTCGCGCCACATCCGCGACAGGCTGAATGCTTTCCACTTTGGGTTCCTCTCATAACCGAAGATCAAGCCGGTCTTGGCTCGATTTGGGTTGGGACAATTCGATCTGTGTCTCAGGGCCTTGGGGCGCCTCAAAACCCGCGCCGGGAGCGAACAATGGCGTTGCAGTTGGTGTACGTCCTTGGCTCTGAGACCCCGAGCCAAAACTGAGAGAGGTGTCCGAGAATCCCGCCGCACGCATTTCAGACATAAGGTGGTCGCCATTGCGGCGCATGAAATCAAGAACATCAGGTCGATCGGCCTGAACCACAACATGAATTTTGTGGCCTATTGTCTGCAAATCGAATTGCACATGCCCCAGTTCTTCGGGGGAAAGGCGAATCCGAGTTCGCCCGTTCGGATGTGTTCGCAAGGTCGCCACCAAATTGTCGGTGGTCTGGGGCAAGACAATCCTTTGCGTCACACTGTTTGGGGGAAGATCTTTTGAAACTGCGGGGCCGTCGCTTTCTGGCAATTGGCTTGGGGCAATCAGCGGATCCCCTGGCGCGACAGATGCCAATTGCCGCAGCTCGGATTGTACAAAGTTCAATCGAGGGGTGGTCTTGGTCGGGACCCCTTCAATCGTCTTGGCCTCAATTCCGGTTGGTAGGTGTAAAGGGGCAAAACCCGATTGTTCTTCTATCGGAAAGGACACGTGCGCGTGAACAGGTGAGTCGTTCGTTTCAAGGGGCGCGGCGGCCATGGGACGTGCCGCAAACGGAATACGCTCAAATCTTACAGAACTAAATTCTTGATCCCGTGTTTGGAGATTCTTCGGGTCTTGGGGGACGCCATCATCCGTCGAATTGCCACCACGCGCGGCCGGTGTTTCTTTCGGAGTGACACTCAACTCGGCGGGCAATTCCTGACCACCTGTCGCACCAATCCGATCCGAAATCCGCACATATCGAACTGGCGCCGCTGCAAAAACAGAAGACGAATCTTTTTGCGCTTCGAGAATCGGCGTTTCTGCCGTTGTGGATTTTATGGCGGTTTCCTGGGGCAAGAAATCAGGCGGCTGGATGGGGGGAGGCAACGGCCCGGCCCGATCAATGACCGGCGCGCCCGCGGGGTTTTCTGAATGCATGGGTAGGGAAAGTTTTGTGACCTCTGGCTCTGACCGATGCGTAGTCCTGATCGGAGCGATACTTGCGTCACCCTGATTAGGTTGACGTGTATCCCTCGCCGCCGATGGCCCATCCGTCTGAGCCGAAAGAAATCTATCGGTCAGGATGGGCTGTTCGTCGCCGCCAGACTGTCTCGTCTGAATGCCCGAACCATCGACAAACCATCCTATGCCGTGTGGTGGGTTAAGGGGAGAGCCAGAGAAAATGACCTGCGGTTCATCCTCCGATTCAGTTGGATCGGTGGCAGAAGACGTCTCTCCTTGAACCTTGATTGCCAGCCCCTCTGCCGCACCCTCGTTGGTATGAAGCGATTCAAGGAGGACTGAAAATGCCAAATCCGACACCGAAGGCGGATTGGAAGTGATCGGAGCAGCGGCCAATTTGACAAGAGTCCCAGGTGGAATTTGGATCTGCATTCTGCATTCCAGTTTGCTGATTATTCCTGATCCTAGGCCTTGATTGCTTACCAATTCTTTACCCAGAATCAGCAGAATTCCTGAAACTTCTACTCAAATGGAGGATTGGATGACTGTATCGATTCAGTGGGCGCCGACGGTCGGGATTGGCGCTGATCACATTGAAAAGATGAAAGAAACCGCACGGGCGCTTGAAGCGGAGTTCCTCTCTGAAATCCTTGGTTATGCGCATTTGGGCGAGATGCCTGAAGGTTTTGATGGCGGCGCAGGGGAGGTTCAGTTTGCTTCGCTTCTCCGCCACGAACAGGCAAAGCTGATGGCAAACAAGGGGGGGATCGGTCTGGCCGAAATGATCTTTCAATCGATGATGAGAGCCGAAGAAAAGGTGAAAAATGTTGCAAATTGAGTCACTTATGGATGACTTGAAATCTGCCATCCTTGGTGGAGACTTACTTAAGATTCGGGGCCTCTCCGATAGAATCGATGCCGCTGTAACCGCAGTTGATTTTTCTCCAACGGACTCGATGATTCGAAAGGCCCAGCGAAACCTAGCCCTTTTGGAGGCGGCGCTCTCTGGTGTCAAATCCGCGCGACGTCGAATTGCAGAGGTCGAAAAAACTGGCCGGGGTCTGACCGTTTATGATGAAAATGGCGAGCTTCAAACGGTTTCCAAAACGCGAGCCAGCGACCGACGCTTCTGAATTGAAACAAATCCGATTTGAAGCGATGAGGTGTGTTCATTCTTGCTTAGCAGTTGCCCGGTTTTATGGGCTTGCGTCCCGAGGTCGGGATGGCACCCAAGCCGATCATCTTGGGTATAGGCAAGAATGCCCTTCCTGCCATCCATGATGGCACGTTTGCTGCGCGAAACGCGTGGCCCTTGCGAAGGAATGACACATGTCTTCGATTCTGACGAACAACGGCGCGATGGTTGCCCTGCAGACCATGAAGTCGATCAACAAAAATCTGGGTCAGGTGCAATCCCAGATTTCAACAGGCAAGGCCGTTGCAAATGCCAAAGATAATGCAGCCGTCTGGGCGATTTCCAAAACGATGGAATCCGATGTCAAAGGTTTCAAGGGAATTTCGTCCAGTCTGTCTTTGGGCAGTTCTACCATTGCGGTCGCCCGTTCGGCGGCCGAACAAATCACGGACCTCTTGACAGAAATCAAGGATAAGGTGGTCGCATCGCAGGAAGAAAACGTTGATCGGACCAAAATTCAGGCCGATGTTTCTGCGCTGCGCGATCAAATCGGCTCGATCGTTGGTGCCGCGCAATTCAACGGTCTAAATCTGTTGTCCAACCGGCAAAGCGGTGCAACGGTTGCCAACATTGTTGGCAATACCGGTACGGGTAAAGGTGTTTTGGGTTCCAGCAACGTTGATATCCTGTCGTCGCTCGACCGTAGCGCCAGCGGTGTAGCGACGTCGAATATCAAGGTTTCAAAGGCTGACTTGGGTATTCAGGCGCGTGTTGCCGGGGCCGGTACCGACATCGCCGCGACCGCAGCCACGGGCGCGGGTGCGGTTGCCGCTGCCGCATCGGGCACGATTTCGATTGTTGGTGATACGGGTACGGCGGTGCGCGGTGGCAACAAGGTATTGGCCGGCGATACCTATGCGATTGGCGGTTTGACGGGCATTTCGGCTGCGGTCAGCTATGTCGCCAGGGACGGTGATTCGACGACCGATATTGCCAAAGGCTTGGTAGAGCGGTTGAATTTCGAAGCGAAAAAGGCAGGTGTTTCGATTTCGGCGGAGTTTGACGCGTCCGGTGCAAACCCAGGCGTAAAGATTACTAACGGTACGTCGGCCGGGATTACCACAACCACCACCGTCACAACGGGGGGGACGGCCGGCGGTGGGTTGGAGATTCTGAAAGACCTCGATGTTTCAACAAACACGGGGGCCGAGGCCGCGCTTTCCGCGATTGAAGGGCTTACTCAATCGGCCATCCAGGCGGCTTCCGATTTTGGTACCACACAAAGTCGGATCGACGTTCAGCAGAGCTTTGTCTCCAACCTCGTGGACTCGCTCAAGGCCGGTATCGGATCGATGCTTGATGCCAATATGGAAGAAGCCTCGGCCCGGCTCCAGGCGTTGCAGGTTCAGCAGCAGCTGGCAACGCAATCGCTTTCGATTGCCAATCAGGCACCGCAGAGCATTCTTTCGCTCTTCCGCTAACGCAAGAGGGTCAGGGGGCTCCCCTGACCCACCTTCCTTGAGTTGAAGATTAGCGAAGGAAATCAAAGTGAATGCGATCACACATTCCCGGTCTGGCTATGCTCGTCCGGATGCCACATTGCGCCCGATGCGCACCATTGAATATGATGTTCTGGCTCAGGTGACCCGGGAACTTGCCGTCAGTTGGCCCAGAAGAAAGGAAAACTTTCCGGCGCTCGTCGCTGCTCTGACACGCAATCTTGAGTTCTGGACGGCCTTGGCGGCCGATGTTGCGTCACCGAACAATGAACTTCCGGCTCATCTACGGGCCCAGATCTTTTATCTTTACGAGTTTACAGCGCATCAAAGTCAAATCCTGATGCGCAAAGAGGGTAACATAGAGTCCTTGATTGACATAAACAGTGCAGTCATGCGCGGACTTCGGGGTCAAGGAGGTGCGCCATGACCGGGCTGGTCTTGAAACTTGGCCCCCACGAACGGGTGCTGATTAATGGGGCCGTCATCGAAAATGGGGATAGGCGGTCGCGACTGGCGGTTATGTCTCCCAATGCCAATATTTTGCGCCTGCGCGATGCCATCCATCCCGAGGAAGTGACGACACCCGTGCGACGCGTGTGCTATATCGCGCAATTGGTGCTGTCGGGGGATGTCACGCCCGACGATGCCCGCAACCAATTGCTGCGTGGCATTGAACAGTTGAGCCAAGTTTTGACTGACTTGGACAGTCGCACGCAATTGGAGTTGGCAAGCCGATCGGTGGTGGAAGGGCAGTTTTATCAAACTCTCAAGCACCTTCGCTCGCTTTTGGCACGTGAGGAGCGTCTTTTTGCGCTTGGGCCGTCATGACATACACGCCCATCCTTCCCGTTTCCGGTTATTCAGGTTGGGCGTTCTTGAAACGGACGATGTCCACGCAAAAAGCGGCATTTGACACCCAAAAGAACGTCGCACGCGAGGAGGATTATTTTCGCAAGAAGATTGGAACTATCTCCAAGGCCGATGATTTGGTCAATGACCGTCAGTTACTCAAGATCGCTTTGGGTGCTTTTGGGTTGGATAGTGATATTTCGAACAAATTCTTTATCAGGAAGGTCTTGGAGGATGGCACGCTAAAAACTGATGCCTTGGCCAATCGCTTGGCCAACAAGCAATACCGCAAATTTTCCGCAGCATTCGGATTTGGAGACTTTTCGACACCTAGCACCAAACTGTCCGATTTTGCAGATAAGATACTGGCTCAGTACAAAGATCGCCAGTTCGAGATTGCGGTTGGCGAGCAAGATGACACGATGCGCCTTGCCATGACCGCGGTTCGAGAGTTGCTCGATTTGGCCAAGTCTTCGGCTAGTGACCGGACAAAATGGTACACCGTGCTTGGAAACGCCCCGTTGCGTCAGGTTTTTGAAACGACCTACGGACTGCCAAGCGCCTTTGGTGCCCTGGATGTTGACCGACAAGTCAGTGTCCTTCAGGAAAAAACCAGAGCGGCATTTGGCAAAGATGGATTTTCTCAATTTTCAGAGGAGGGGGTACGCGAAAATCTGGTTCGTCGTTTTCTGCTGAGCAGTGAGATCGCATCTTTTTCTGCCGCGCAAAGCAGTGCATCAATTGCTCTGACGCTATTGCAAAGCCAATCTCAGTATTCCTGAATTATGACGGGAGGACGGGAAGCGCGTGGATGATCAACGGCCAAGCATCTGCTGAAGGCGATCAAAGCTGGCCGCATTTCCACCAACTGGCGCAGGCTCTGACAAGAACTGGTCAAGGCCTGGCCAACGGAGAAGGGCAAGATCAATCATCGGATCGCTGCCCTTTTGATATAGCCCGGCCTGTACCATCAGTTCGGATTTTTCCCAGGCCGAAATAATCTGGCGAGCCTGACGAATCAGAGTGTTTTCTGCCTCACTGGCCGCACCGGGGAGGCTGCGTGAGACAGAACGCAAGAGATCGATCGCCGGAAAACGTCCGCGTTCGGCGATTTTTCGATCCAGGACGATGTGACCGTCAAGGACACCGCGCAAGATGTCAGCCACGGGTTCATCCATATCCGAGGCAGCAACCAACACCGAAAATATGGCCGTGATATCCCCCGCCCCGGTTTCACCCGGGCCAGCGCGTTCGGCAAGCGACATGATCGCATGTTGAAGGGACGGGGGAAAGCCACGTAGACTGGGCGCCTCTCCTGCCGAAAGAGCGATCTCACGATGTGCTTCGGCAAAACGGGTGACGCTGTCTGCCAGAAACAACACGTGTTTGCCCTGATCCCGGAAATGTTCGGCAACCGACATCGCGGTCAGCATGCAGCGCCGGCGTTCCAAAGCCGAACGATCTGACGTTGCTGCAACGATCACACTGCGCGCCAATCCATCCTTTCCTAGAATATTTTCCGAGAATTCGCGCAATTCCCGCCCGCGTTCGCCGACCAGCGCAAAGACGACCACATCGGCATGCACCCCCCGTGCAAGCCTGCCCAAAAGCGTGGATTTTCCCACACCAGATCCGGCGAAAAGCCCCAGTCGTTGCCCCTGAACGATGGGCAAGAGTGTGTCGAAAACGGCCGATCCAGTGGACAATCGTGGTCCGAGCAGTTTTCTCTGACCGGGGGAGGGGGCGGCGCCGTTGATCGTTCGGGCGGTAGCACCGGAAAAAAGCGGGGCCCCATCCAGCGGGCACCCGGCCGGGTCGATGATACGGCCCAACCAACTGTTATCGGGCGCGATTTCCAGCCTTCCGCAGATGCGAACCTCCTCCCCGATGCGTAGCCCTTCAACATCGGATTCCGGGATGATGCGGAGAGACTGGTCACCTATTCCGACGATTTCACCAAATATGGGGTGGTCCAGTCCGATCTGAACCCGGTGTCCGACGGCCGCAAGGTGGTTTAGCCCTCGCGCGATTACGGTGCCGTTTTCGATGCCGCAGATGCGCCCGACATGCGTGCAGACCGGTACTTTTCCGATGCCGATGGTCAGAGGTTTGAAAATATCCTTCATCGGGATTCTCCCTTTGTTCGCCAATTACGGTTTCTAAAGGAATCAGCCCTAAGAACTGATGAAGCAGTTCGAGGGAGAAACCCCGATGTTGGAAAAACTTCAGCTTATGTCGATGGCGCAGGCCCTTGCCGGTCATTCCAGTGCGCGACTTCAATTGATCGCAGGCAATATCGCGAATGCGGATACGCCGGGCTATCGCGCCAGGGATCTTTCCGAGTTTGCTCAGGAATACGACGGTTCTGCGGGTCTGATCCTAAGCCACCGTCGCGCCGCGCACTTACAATCTGCACCCCAAACAGAGGCGGAGGTCTTCGCTGCCGGGGGAACAATCGGGCCGAACGGAAATGGCGTTTCGGTTGATCTTGAATTGGCTAAGGGCGTTCAGGCGCGCGAAGCACACAATATGGCGCTTTCTGTTTATCAGGCCGCGAGTGCGATCATTCGCGCAAGTCTAGGCCGCAGGTAACGGGGGGCAGGATGAGCGATCTTGGCAAGACACTGGCGGTTTCGGCATCTGGAATGCGGGCCCAAGCGAACCGCCTGCAGCATGTTTCCGAAAATATCGCAAACGTGGATACGCCCGGCTTCCGAAGGAAGTTGGTGTCTTTTTCAGAAGGGGATGAGGCCGGAGAGGTGCGTGTGCAGTCGGTCATCTTGGACCGAAGCGAACTGAAAAGCATCTATGACCCGGGTCACCCCCTGGCGGATGAAACTGGTCACTACGATGGATCGAACGTCGATCTGGTGATCGAAATCGCTGACGCACGCGAAGCGCAGCGCAGCTATGAGGCGAACCTCAAAATCTTCGATCAAGCCCGGCAAATGTCGCAAGGCTTGTTTGATTTGCTTCGGAAATAAGGAGGTCCAGAATGGACATTCGCAAATCTTTGGCCACAGAGGCCTATGCAAAAATGCTTTCGGCAGCGGGGCATGAACCGCTGCCGAAAGCGGCCGAAGACGCCGCCGCCCAATTCTTGGAAAGCTTTTCCAACACCCTTTCCGGAGCAGAGGCGACGGCCAAAGCGGCGATGGTGGGAGAGGCGGACCCCCATGCCCTTGTCTTTGCCTTGGCGTCCTCGCAAACCGCTGTCGAAACCGTGGTCGCCGTGCGCGACAAGGTTGTCGAGGCCTATCAAGAAATCCTTCGGATGCCCGTCTGATGGGCCGCGTGGGGGACGGCATTCTCTACGATGCGATGCGGCAGGCGCTTTGGGTCGCCGTATCAATTTCGGCACCCATGTTGGCGGTCGCGCTTGTCGCGGGCGTGGTGGTCGGGCTTTTTCAGGCGCTGACCTCCATTCAAGAAATGACACTGACCTTTGTGCCAAAAGTCGGCGCCATGATCATCGTTTTCTGGGTGAGCATGAGCTTTATGACGGCGACGCTGATCACCTTTTTCCAAGACAGTCTGGTGCCGTTGATTTCAGGAGGTTGAAATGGAGACAGCCGGTCTTGCCGGTCTTTCGCGTCAATCCGGGCTTATGCGCGAAATGGATGTTGTGGCTCAGAATATCGCGAATGCGAACACGCCGGGATATCGGCGGGAAGGTATCATTTTTTCAGAATATGTTACCCGGATGGGAGAGGGGCCGTCGCTGTCCCTGGCCTATGGGAATGCCCGTCACACCGACCAAACCCAAGCCGGGCTGACGCAAACCGGTGGGACTTTTGACCTTGCTATTCAGGGGGATGGGTTTTTTCGGGTTGCGACCCCGGATGGCGATGGCCTGACTCGTGCGGGCGTCTTTCTGGTTTCGGCCGAAGGTGTCTTGGTGACGCCGGATGGGCACCAGCTGTTGGACGCGGGTGGGGCGCCTGTATCAATTCCGCCAAATGTGCAGCAGATTGCCGTCGCTCTGGACGGGGCCGTTACGGCCGATGGTGTGCCGATCGCACAAATCGGGCTGTGGCAGGCCGTTGATCCCGCCCTTGTGACGCGCCAACAGGGAACGATGTTTCGCGCGGATGACGTCGAACCTGTGGACGGCGGAACAATTGTTCAGGGCTTTCTCGAAGACAGCAACGTTTCCGTCATGTCTGAAATGGCGCGCATGATCGCGGTCCAGCGCGCCTATGAACTGGGTCAATCCTTTCTAGAGGCCGAGCACGAACGGCAAAAGACCGCGATACAGATCATGGGCCGATAGGAGGCAACGATGAAAGCTTTGCAAATCGCGGCATCAGGCATGGCCGCACAGCAGATGCGGGTTGATGTCGTTTCAAATAACCTCGCCAATATGTCGACGACCGCCTACAACGCCCGCCGCGCCGACTTTGCGGATCTCAATTATCAGCAGGTGTCGCGCCCCGGCACGATTACCGCGAACGACGGAACGATTGTGCCGACGGGGGTGCAGATTGGTCTGGGTGTGCGTCCCTCCGCCGTTTCTGTCGTCCTGGCGCAAGGCGCCTTGAGCCAGACAGGCGGGGATCTGGACCTTGCGATCGAGGGGAAGGGATATTTCGAAGTCTCCTTACCAGGAGGAACGACGGGATATACCCGCGACGGCAGCCTCAAACGCACAGGGGATGGGCTGATCGTTACCTCCGATGGGCATCAGGTCGCCCCGGGAATAACGATTCCGAACGATGCCCGATCTCTGGCCATCAACGCAGCTAGCGAAGTCTACGCCTATTTTGATGGTCGGATCGAGCCCGAGCTTTTGGGACAATTCAGCCTGGTCAGTTTTGCCAACGAAAAAGGATTGGAGGCGACAGGGTCTAATCTTTTTCTGGAAACGTCGGCATCGGGACCGGCGAATGTGGGCGCCCCCGGGAACGACAGTTTGGGAACTTTGCGACAGGGCTATCTTGAAGATTCCTCGGTCGATGCGGTGAAAGAAGTCACCGAGCTGATCAAGGCCCAACGTGGGTACGAAATGAATGCCAAGGTGATCACCGCAGCCGATCAGATGATGGCATCTACGACGCAGGTGCGCTGATGATACGGTATGCCGTCGCCCTGATCCTGTGCCCCGTCCTTGCAAGTGCCGATGCAATGGTTGTCAACCGCGTTATTCGTGCCGGGGATCGTGTTGTGGCCAGCGACATCTCGATCATCAAGGCCGACATTCCGCGGGCCATGCAGCCTGTGACCGATTTCGATCAAGTTGAGGCGAAAGTGACGCTTTATCCCGGCCGCCCCATCCGTCAGGGGGAACTGGGCCCTCAGTCTATTATCAAAAGAAATCAGAGTGTTGCAATCGAATATCTGTCGGGCGGGCTGACGATCCGGGTCGAAGGACGGGCCATGGGGGCGGCTTCCGTTGGTGAACAGACTCGCGTGCAAAACATCATGTCCAAAACCATCGTTTCCGGTGTCGTCATGCCAGACGGTGTTATTCGCATCTTTTCTGCCGAGGGCTAGTCCATGCGCAAACAGTTGGTGTTTCTCCTGAGCTTGGCCGCGTGCAGCCCCTTGGATCAGGTCGGGCGGGCGCCGGATTTTTCGCCCCTCGAAGGCAGTTACCAGCACCATGCCATCTATTCTGCACCGATGCCGGATGTTGCCGATCCAAACGGCCTTTCAGATGCCTCCTCGCTCTGGACGGCTGGAAAGGCGTCCCTTTTGGGGGATCGGCGGGCGGGGCAACGTGGCGATATTCTGACCGTGGTGATCGAAATCGATGACCGTGCCGAGATCAAGAATTCATCGGGGCGGCAAAGGTCAGGGTCACAGACCATGGGTATCCCGTCTCTTCTTGGGATTCCCCAGCGAATTGACGAATCCTTGCCCGACGGGGCCTCAATGGCCGAGGCCGTTGATCTGAATTCCAACTCGCAGTTTTCTGGATCGGGCACGGTGTCTCGAAACGAAAAACTGACCCTGCGGATTGCGGCGACTGTGGTGGAAAAACTTGCCAATGGCGTTCTAAGGATTGAAGGGCAGCAAGAGGTTCGCGTCAATTTTGAACTGCGCGAATTGATCGTTACAGGCTATGTGCGGCCGGCCGATATCACGCGCCAGAATGAAATCACCTATGACAAGATTGCTGGTGCGCGCATTTCCTATGGGGGCCGTGGCCAGATATCCGACATGCAGCAGCCGCGCTATGGGCAGCAAATTTCCGAAATCCTTTTGCCATTTTGAGGGATCATGGTGAAGCTTCTCCTTCCACTGGTTTTGTCCGTAGTCGGATTGGGGGTGGGCATGGGTGCCGGCCTCTACCTTCGCCCTCAGGCCGACGCGTCTGAGGCTGCTGGGGACCATGCGAGCGAAACAGCGGATCAATCTGCGGAGCAAGACAGCCATGACACCCCGCCAGAGTACTTCAAGATGTCGAACCAGTTTGTTGTCCCATTGATGAATGGTCAAAGGATCAACTCTCTGGTCGTATTGAATTTGTCTTTGGAAATCGAGGCGGGAACGACCGAGCAGGTTTTTGCGCGCGAACCCAAACTCCGGGATGTGTTCCTGCGTCTCCTGTTTGACCACGCGAATGGCGGTGGATTTCGCGACGACTTTACAGATTCAAAGGCGACAGCCGTTCTGCGCGAAGGGCTTTTGGAAGAGGCTCGCAAGGTCTTGGGGGCTTCGGTCAGCGACGTCTTGATCACCGACATCGTTCGGCAAGACAATTAGCTCCCGCTTCGTTCAACAAGTTTCGCAAGAACCTCGGCGCGCCCGAAAGCATGCCGTGCATCTTCTTGGGCCTGCAACCAAACGGCGGTTTTTTGAGCCAGAATCTGGTTCAGGGCCCGCCGCTTTTGCGTTTTCCATGTTTCATGCATGATAAAGGCCATCGCTTCGGGCGCTGTGGAGGCGGGAGAAATGACCGTATCCCCCAAAGCCTGCAACGCAGCCTCAACCAAAGCCTTTTCGTCTGCCGCTTTGGACAAAGCCATCAGTTTTGCGTCGCGAAGGACAGCGGAAATCTTGGCAAGATCATTTAGCCGTGGATCTGGGGTCATTTCGCGCGGGCTCCTGCTTTCTGGCGCATAAGTTCGGCAAAGCGCATCGCTGCGGCAACGGCCTTGAAATGCTCTTTTATGATGGGACTTCCGACCGGGATTGCGGCGTAAATTGCGCGGGCCGTGGGTGGGTTGGAGTGAATCGGAATACCCTGCCGTTTGGCGACGTCGCGAATGTGCAGGGCAATATCATCAACCCCCTTGGCAAGGACCACCGGCGGCAAGGGCGAGCCCCGATGCCAGGCCAGCGCCACCGCATAGTGGGTTGGGTTCACGATGACGACACTCGCCTTCGCAACTTCTGCCGCAAGTTGGTTCATCGCGATTTCTTGGGCGCGCTGCTTTCGCTCCGCCTTTGCATGGGGGTCGCCGTCGCTTTCCTTATGCTCATCTTGCACCTCCTTGCGGGACATTCGGTTGCGCTTTTGGCGAGCATGGTTTTGCCACAAGAGATCGACCATCCCGATCCCGAACAACAGCACAATGATGATGGCGGTGAACTGGGCCAACAGTCGGGCCAAGAGCATCAGGGCAATTCGAGGCTCCATCGCGGCGGTTGCCAGAATCTCGTCCATTCGCCCCTGTAGGAACCATGCCAGAAAGCCAGCGATGAGCAAAAGTTTGGTCAGACTCTTCCCGAACTCAAACAACCCATCTGCGCCGAACTTCTGCTTTGCCATCTCGAATGGGGAAATGCGGGAGAGTTTCGGGTTCAACTTGTCAGGGGCAAAGACAATCGCCCTTTGCGCGATCAAGGTGAGCAGGGCAAGCGAGCCGGGCAGAGCAATCACGACAAGCAAGTAAAGCAAGGTTGGCCCGAGCACGGTGGCGAGCACAATCGGTGCTGATTGAACGAATTCCTTGGAAATGGAAGTGGCATGTGACAGCAGCATCTGCAGACTGGTCAACGCTTGCGACAGCAACGGGCTGCCAAGATTGATCGCCAAGAGCAGCCCGATCAACACGGTCGCGCCCACCAGATCCATCGACTTCGCGACGTCACCCTGCTTTCGGGCGTCGTCCAGCTTTTTCTGGCTGGCAGCGTGTTCCTTTTCGCTATCGTCGGTCTGACCGCTCATCGGCCGAGACTTTCGAAGACAGCGTTTGGTTGCATCAAGAGATGGTTCAAGGCATCAAGCCAGACCTGCAAAAGCAGCGGGCTCGCCAAAGCCAAGAGAATGAGACTTCCGAGACTGAGCGCTGGCGCCCCGATCAAGGTCACCATCAACTGCGGCATCGCCCGATTGATGGCCCCAAGCGCGAGGTTGTAAAGCAGGCCGCCGATCACAAAGGGCATGGCCAGCATGAAAGCCAACTCAAGCGCGCGCGTGCCCTGCGCCGTGATCATCTTGGCCAAAAGATTGCTCTGTGTCCACTGGGCGGCTGGCAAAATCTTGTAAGAGATCAAGAGGTACTCGACCAATCGAACGTGCAGGCCCTGTTGGAGGCCAATCGCCAACCCGCCCAGCACAAAAAGATGCCCGATTGCCGGAAGCGGCTCGGATTGTGTGGGAAACACCTGAGACAAAGACGAGGCATTTGCGGCAATACTGGCGGCTGTCATCAAGGCCAGAACGATTATTCTGACCATCAGACCCAGAAAAACCCCGATCACCATTTCGGGAATCCAAGCCTGTGCGAGCGTCACGTTCAGGGGGGCAAGCGCAGGGGTCATTGCGATTGTCAGCAGGACCGCGGCGCCCAGTCGAATGCGCATCGGCACCGATTGGTCGCCAAAGGCTGGCAGAAACCCGACAGCACAGCCCACCCGCAAAAAGATGACCGAAGCGTCTTTTGCCCAAGGACCAGCCTCGGACAAGGCAGACTGGATAAGGGCCGTAATCTCGGTCATCTCGCAACCAGACCGACGATGGACGGTCGCGCCTCGGTTCCGATTTCTTCATAGCTCAGAACAGGCGCGGTCAGCCCCTTGGCGTGGATGATCGTGCGCAGAAAGCGGCGGCGCAGCGCCGGTACGACGACTGCGGCTTGTAATCCCGCCTCGCCCGCCTTGGCGATCTTTTCGGCCAGGTTTGTTGCCAATCGGCCAAAAAGATCTGGGGGCAGGGCAATGTCGCGCTGCCCTTTGCCTGCCTCCATTTCATAGTCTTGAAAGGTTTTTTCCCATTCCGGCGCAATCTGAATCAGCGGGATCGTCCCATCGCGCCGCTTTAACTCGGCCACAAGCTGAAATCCGATGCGCTGACGAACCAGTTCACAAACCAGTTCCGAGGATGGCAGGCCCCGACCTTCGGCCACAGCCTCCAAGATCAAGGGGAGGTTTCGGATTGACACGCGTTCGTCAAGCAACAGGCGCAGCACAGAGAGCAAGAGATCCATCGGGATCTTTTCTGGGATCATCTCTTCGATCAGACGGCGATTGGCCTCGGCCCTGCCCGGTGCGGAGACATTGGCAAATTCATCAAGGAGTTTGCGCAAGCTGCGCAACGAGAGCAATCGCGACAAGTTTGACCGGATGGTTTCCAACAGATGGGTCGCCAAAACCTCGGCGGCGGAAACAACGGTCAGGCCGGAAAGGGCGGCCTCTTCATGATCTTCTTGGGCGATCCAGCGCGCGGGCGTGCCATAAACCGGCTCGGCCACGTCAAGACCCGGCGGCGCATCGACCCCATCTGACAACAGGACAAGCGATCGATCGGGGATAAGTTTGTTTGTTACCCGCTCCACCCCTTGGATTTTTATGCGATAGGTCGAGGGGGCAAGGGTCGGTTCATCTGTCAGGCGAATTTCGGGCAGGATGATCCCATAGGTTGCCGCAATGTGGTTGCGCATGTTGCCAATGCGACCATCGAGCCCGGTCGCAGGGTCGAGGATCATAGCCACAAGATCGCTGGCGAATTCTAGGTGAATTTCATCAAAATCAAGGATATCGCCCATCGCCTTTTTCGCGGGCGGAGTTTGGGGCGTGTCCGTCGTAGACTGTGTCGCGGCAGGCTTTCTTCGGCTGATCCACGCCAAACCACCCAAAGCGAAAGCCCCCGATATGAAGGGCGCAAAGGGCATACCCGGGACCAAGGCAAACAGGGCCATCAAGACGGCAACGGTTCCCAATGCGCCGGGGTATCGGCCGAGCTGAGCAAAAAAGGAAATGTCGGCCGAGCCTTTTGTGCCCCCCCGCGCCAGAAGAAGTGCGGCGGCGACCGAAATGACGACCGCCGGAATTTGACTAACCAGACCGTCGCCTACCGTCAGAATGGCATAGGTTTGAAACGCGCGTGCTGCATCCATGCCATGAATGAAAATCCCCATGATCAGGCCCATGACAATATTGAGCAGGGTGATCAGAAGGCCGGCAATCGCGTCGCCTTTCACGAATTTCGACGCACCATCGAGGGAGCCGAAAAAGTTCGTCTCGGCCAATTCACGTTCACGCCGCTCCTTTGCTTCGGCATGGGTGATGGCACCCGCGGCCATGTCGGCATCGATAGCCAATTGGCGCCCGGGCATTCCATCCAGAGCAAAGCGTGCGCCCACTTCGGCCATGCGGCCCGCACCTTTGGTGATCACCATATAATTCACGATCAGCAAGACGCAAAAGATCACCAGACCCAGCAGAAGGTTTCCCCCCATGATGAAAGAGGCGAAACCCTGGATCACGGAACCGGCGGCATCGGTGCCGGTGTGACCCTCTCCAATGATCAGTTTTGTGGACGACACGTTCAACGACAGGCGCAGCATCAACGATGCCAACAGGATCGTGGGGAAGGCCGAGAAATCCAGCGGGCGTTCGATGAAGAGCGTGATGGTCAACATCAGGATGGCCAGCGCAAAGGAGAGGGCCAACCCCAGATCCAAAATCCACGATGGAACGGGAAGGACCATCATCACGATGACGGCCATCAGGGCCAAAGCCAGCAGGATGGTCGGGTGGAAAATGTCCGTTAATGAAACCGAAAACCGCATGATCTTACCGGAAAAAGGGGGTCGCAGCCGCATTGTGGACGGGGACGAGTGACCCACGGCCTGCCCCTTTGCCAGCCTGCAAAAGCGGAAATTGGTTTGCCCGGGTTTCGGGGAGTGCTTGGGGAATCGTTTGGGCGGCGACGCGCGTTTCCAACATCTCTTGCACGCGAGTCAAATACGCTTGGGCCAAGGTCGCGTCTTTGGAATGATAGGCCCCGACGGCGTCGCCCCAGTTGCCGTACTGCGCGTAAAGGTCACGAAGATATTCGGCCGCATAAAGCGCGTTTTGACCCGGGTCGAACATCTGGTCGAGACTGGCAAATGCGTGCCCGTGCCAACGTGTGTTTAGCTGAAAGCAGCCGATATCGGCGCTTGGAGCGCCCAGGTCAAAGAGATTGGCCGTCTCAGAAACTGCCAATTCGGCCGAAGCAAAATAGTGTGCGCGGCCGTC
>JALQUQ010000300.1 GCA_023263735.1 Paracoccaceae bacterium
GATCAGCCCGTCGCCGCCGTAGTTCACCTCGAAATACTTGTGGTGCAGGTAATGGGCATAGGCGTGGCTATCGAGCGCCGTGCCTTCGGTCACTTCCAGCTTGTCAAAGCCGATATGGCCGTTCACCGCGCCAAAGCCCGCGATATGCAGCTGGAACATCGCAAGGATCGGGTTCGACGGCAGGATCAGATGCCAAAGCGCCACCGCGTGATACAGAAACCCCTCCAGCGGATGCATCGACAGGGACGACCAAGGCGAGGGGTTGACCGAGTTGTGGTGAACCGAATGCACCCATTTGTACAGGAACGGCGTGTGGATCAGCCGGTGGATGGCGAAGAAATGCACCTCGTGGATCGCGGGGGCCAAAAGGACCAGCGCCGCCAGATACCACGGGTTCTCTGCCCAGCCGAGCCACGGCACATAGCCTGCGGCAAAGGCATGCAGGAACAGAACCTCGACCAGCGTCCAGAGCGGGATCGAGATGAAGAAGGACCGCAGGAAGTTGTCGATGTTCTGCGATTTGAACCAGAACACGTCAGAGGGCTGTTCCGACGGGAATTTCGCGTTGTATTTGAACCGGTTGCCCTGCTTGCGGCGGGTATACCAGAACAGTTCGACCGCGCCATAAAGGACAAAGATCGCGGCCGCGTTCACGGCATAGAGCCAAAGCGCCCAGCCCCAGCCCAGCGTCTTCATCACCTCGACATCCGGCACGACGTAGACCCAGTAAAGCAGCGCCGTCGCCATGTGGAACGCATTCCACGGAAACAGATATTCCGGCACCCAGGCCAGCACTTTCCGGATGCTGAACGGGTGCCGCCAGAACGGGGCCACCTCCAGATGTGCGTTCGGGGCCCAGTCGCCGCGCTTGTTGCGGGTGCCGAATTTCAGATCGTCCATCGTCGTCCTTCCTCTTCCCATTCGGGGAGGACCGGAAGGCATGACGGTATCGTCCCGCGGGCCCACACCACGCGGCACGGGGGCGCTGCCCCCCCTTCAAGCTTCCGAAATCTTCCTCCCCGCGGCGGCGAGACTCAGAGGTCACCCCCGCCGCGTTGACCGGAAATAAGCGCCTTGACGCAGATCAAATCAACCCGGCATGATAGTTAAAACATGAATTCGTTTCATCCGTATCATTGCGGCGGATGAATGATACAAATCAGATCAGGAATGCCATGCGCCGCCCCACGATCCCCGATCTCGCCGAAGCTGCCGGCGTTTCTGTCGCCACGGTGAACCGCGTCCTGTCCGGCGCATCGAATGTGCGGCTTGCCACACGGGAACAGGTGCAACGGGCCGCCGAAGACATCGGCTTTTACGGTCTGGGCAGCATTCAGGCGCGCGTCTCGGCGGCCCGGCCGCGCCTGCGCTTTGGGATCTTGCTGTTGCAGCCCCACCGCCCCTTTTACCGCAACATCGCCTCTGCCATGGAGGAGGCCGCCGCCGCCGCGACCGGTGCCGAGGTGGATTTGCGGATCGAATTCCTTGAAGATCTTTCCCCGCAGAATATCGCCGACCGCGCGCTGGCGCTGGCGGCGGAATGCCAGGCGATCTGCCTGACCGCCGCCGTCCATCCGGTGGTGACCGACGCGCTGGAGCGGATTCAGTCGCAAGGCATCCCGGTCTTTGCCTTCATCTCGCAGATCAGTGTCACGGGGCAGATGTCTTATATCGGTCTTGACAACTGGAAGGTTGGGCGCACCTCGGCCTGGACTTTCGCCAATATCTGCAAGGCGCCGGGAAAGATCGGCATTCTGATGGGCAATCCGCGCTATCGCAATCAAGAGATGAACGAGACGGGATTTCGCTCATTCTTCCGCGAACACGCGCCGGATTTCGGGCTGCTGGAGCCGATTTCGACCTTTGAATCCGCCGCCGTCGCGCAAGAGATGACCGAAAAGCTGCTGGCCGATCATCCCGATCTTGCGGGCCTCTATATCTCGGGCGGGGGCATCAGCGGCGCGCTCGCGGCCCTGCGCGCCAGTGGCAAGGCCGGCAAGATGGTCGTGGTGGGCTATGACCTGACCGAGGTCACCCGCGCGGCCCTGCTGGATGGGACGATGACCCTTGTCATCTCGCACCCCCTTGCCCGTCTTGCCCGCGATGCCATCGACGGCATGATCCGCGCCTGCGCCAGCCCGGGGAGCAACCAGACCAGCATCGCCCCGTTCGAGATTTTCACGCGCGAGAATATCTGAGCCTAAGCGCCCTGCGGGCGCAGGCCAGTGCGGCCTTGCCCTTCGCCGGGGGGCGCGTCACTTTCGCCGGCCCATGAGGGCGAGGCGGTATTTGGCAACCGTCCTGCGGGCAATGCGGATCCCCTCTCCCTCCAGCATCTGCGTCAGGGCGGCATCCGACAGCCCCGCAGTCCCCGGATCAGACAGCAACCGCCCCAGCCTGTGCCGCGCCGCCGCGGTGGAAGCGCCCCCCTCGGCCCGCAGCGGACGCGCCATCCAGTGCCGCAAGGGGGCGGTGCGCGCGGGCGTGGCCATGACCGTTCCCTTCACGATCCGGTTCACGGTGGAGACATGCAGCCCCGTGGCCTGTGCCAGCTCTTGCGAGGTCAAGGGACGCATGTCGCCGGTCCCGTCCAGAAAGGTGGATTGCCGTTGCACCATCTGGTCCGCGATCATCAGGCCCAGATCGGCGCGGCGGGCAAGGGCTTGGGCCCAGAGGCGGGCCGCGACCGGGTCGCCCATATCCTTGCGCCGCTCAAACCGGGGGGTGGCCGGGTGACGCTCGGCCCGCCAGCCCCCCGCCCCCCGCCGGGCGATCACATCGGGCGGCGATGTCACCGGCATCGGCGCCGTGAAGACAAGGCCGGGCTTGGGGTTGAAGGTCCGGATCTTGCGCACAGCCCTTTCGATCGCGTCGGGCGGCAAACCGCTGTCGCGCGCCACGCCGATAGCATCCCCCTCTGCAATCCGGGGAAGCCCTTCCAGCACCGCCTCCATGGCCGGGGTCAATTCCCCGGCGTCGATGGCCTGAATCCGCAGACATTCCGCAAGCGTGCGCGCAAAGAGCCCGCTGGGTTCCAACTGTTGCAGGCGGTGCAGCACGACCTCCATCTCTTGGGCGGCCACGCCACAGGCCCGGGCCAGAACGGCGACCTCCACGCCCAGCCATCCGGTCGGTTCCAGCGCCTCGGTCAGCGCCAGCGCCACGATCTTTTCGCGCGCCGTCAAGCGCAGCGTTTCGATCTGCCGCAGAACATGGGCGACCAGGCTGTCGCCCGCCGCCGCGACGCCCTCTGGATCAAAGAGCGGATGCAAGCCCTGCGCCCCCTCGGGCGTCACGATCCGCAGGGCCGGGTTCTCGACCGCGACCAAAGCCGCCCGGACAAACACGGCGGCCGGGGCAAGCGGCATCAGGTCAAGGGCCAGCCGGGTGCCGGCAGAGAGGCGGGCGGCAAGGCGGGCGCCAGGGCCAAGGCGGGGGCCGGTCTGAAGCATGGAGCACTCCTTTCAAGAACAGCTTGCCCGCCTGTCGCCGGGATGCAAGTTTACCCTGCAGGGCGCGCGGGAGGATGTCGCGCCTCAAGAGGGGGACAGGGATGGAAGCCGTCATTCGGCCGCGCGAGTCCGGGCAAAACCGGGATTTCGGCGATGCGCTCGCACATGCGAACCTCTTGATCGTCGATGACGAGGCGGGCATGCGCCATTTCCTGTCGCGCACCCTTGGAAATCGCTGCCGATCCGTTGAGGTCGCGCCAGATTGCGAAACGGCGATGGTGCTGATGGAGGAGCGGCATTTCGATCTGGTCATCGTGGACAACCGGATGCAGGGCAAGCTG
>JALQUQ010000301.1 GCA_023263735.1 Paracoccaceae bacterium
TAATACGCGTGATTTAAAGATGGAACATTTTGAAGAGATTGGCAAAACTGACTCAAAGCAGAAGGAGAAGTTAAAGGGTCAGACCAGACAACGCAAGAAGGGTGAACGCATGTACATCAACTGGGCAATCCGCAAGCCCGATGGTGATGGATGGACAACCAAGGATGATCCGAAAGTTGCAACAAAGTATTTCTACACGGATAAGGTCGAAAACGAAGACAAGGATAAAGACTCTGAGTTCTGGAACAAGATCCCAACTGTCTTCAAGAAGAGCAGCGACGAGTGTGGACGCATCATCTTCAACGCTGGCAATCGCTCCAACTGGATCTACGATCTGCAGCTGAAAGACGGTCAAGTCATGATTTTCAGCAAGGAAGATTGCGAAACTGGCAATGCGTTCGGCTTGCAAAAGAGACCTTTCGTTCAAGACATTGACTTCATTGACCACAACTTTGTCAGCGTTCTCACCTAGGACAGGGTCTTCCAGTGGAAGCACACGACCGTAATCAAAAAGGAGAAAGTTGACGACAAGGACGAGGGCGAAGAAACTCTGCTTAAGGAACTGCCTGCAGTTGTCAAGGCTCCTGATAGCTCTCTTCCGTTCTTGTTTGCGCTGTATAAGGATCCGCAGGAGATCAAGGTCGTCAACAAAAAGACCGGGATAGAGTACGACTTGGTCAAGCAGCGTGCCAACTGTCAGAACGATTGCCTTGAGGACCTCTTCCTGACGTATGAGCGCGACGACTAAGATGAATTCAGGATCAAGAAACTCACTCTGCACTACTTCGAAAAGTTCTACGACTACCGCAAGAAGCTGAAGGGCTGCACCTACAACACATTTGAGTTGACTGAAGATTTCCTGCAGATGATCCGAACCTGCGAGGCAATTCTGCCAAATGAGAAGACCAAGCTTGTCAAGACCATTACCTCGTACAAGCACCCAAATGACACGGACTACATGACCCCCGACGAGAAAGAAAAGAAAAGGGAGGAAGACGAAAAGGAGAAGAACAAGAGCCAGGAAGATTTGAAAAGAGAGCTCAAACTAGTTGAGGGAGGTTACAAGCTGAACCAAGAGTCCTTCGCGAACTGGATGAAAGTGGTGAAAGAAGAGCAGCCCAGGATCGACAAAAAGGTCAAGGACAAAATCGACGATTACATGGCCGAGCTGAAAGAACTCATGAAAGGAATCGAAAGAATCTGCAAGACAGAAGAGAGTCCTGCTAAGGCGGGTTCACGTCCTGCGAAGCAACCCCGTATGGAAATGAAGTGAATAAACCTGTTGCCAGAACCGCCAACGTCCCCGACGACATCTGAGCAAGCCAAATGACAAAGTTACATAACCAAAGCCGATGATCTGCGATCGACGATCTGAGGGATGCCCTTACCGTTCAGAATCAGTTCGAAAGACTCTGATCGCACTTGCTCAAACCAACAACAATCAATCTTAGATAAACATGCACAAACATATACATATTTTCCCAACGGGGTTTTGGGGTTTTGGGGCCATCGGCCACAAAGACCCATGCGACATAGGTGCCCGCCGCCCCGGAAATCCGCCCGCCCATGCCATCGATCATCGTATAGGTCGCCGTCGCGCAGGCCGAGCCAAGCGCAAAGGGCAGCATCTTGCGGTTTTCGCCTTGGGAAAAGACGCCCCTAGCCATCAACAGGATGCCTCCCCCCAAAAGCGCAATCGCCAGATATTGCTTGGTCGCAATGGCATCGGGCAGGATAAAGGCCCCCACCACCGCCACCACCATCGGCGCAGTACCGCGGGCAATCGGGTAAACGCGGCTCAGGTCGCCACGTTCATAGGCAAAGGTCAGAAAGAATTTATAGGCAAAATGCGTGCAACCCGCCGCAATCGCCCAAGGGGCCGCGGCAAGGTTCATCGCGGGCGAGACGGCGGCGATCCCAAGCCCGATCGGGATTTCAACCACTGACAGGATGACCATCGTGCCCAGTTTCGATGTGCCAAGCTTGATCAGCGCATTCCAGGTCGCGTGCAAAAAGGCCGCGCCCAAGACCGCCAGCAGAACACCCATGGTCATGCAAAATCATCCTTGCCAGAAACAGCGATCACAGCAAAAGCGCCCCTTCGTGCCGCAAGAGCGCGGCTTTGGTTTCCACGCCGCCGGGTGCGGAAAATCCGCCAAACCATCCCGCCCCCGTGACACGGTGGCAAGGGATCACGATGGGCAGCGGATTGGCGCCGCAGGCCTGCCCCACCGCCTGCGCCGGGGCGCCGATGGATTTGGCAATCTGGCCATAGGTCGCGGTCTGGCCATGCGGGATCGCCGCCATGGCCCGGCGGACAGCCGCATTCAGGCCTGTGCCCCAATCCAGAGGAAAGTCAAAGCGATAGGGACGGTTCTGAAAGTAGTTTTCCAGTTGCTCCGCGACGCGTGACAAAAGGGCCGACCCGTCGCCCGGATCGGCCCCCCATGTCAATTTGGTGATAACCCCGCCCTCTTGGTGCAGGGTCACCGGCCCGAATGGCCCTTCGACGCTGTGGCGAAGGGCGCAGATCATCAGCCAAGCACAGCGTTGCAACGCCCGCAGGTGCAGGCGTGTTTGTGGGTGCCCACATCCGGCAGGATCTTCCAGCAGCGGGCGCATTTTTCACCCTCCGCCTCGGCAAAGGTCACGGCGACATCGGCCACATCGTCCAGCTTGAACGCGCCTGCGGGGGCGGCGTCAGAGCTGACAAAGATGCCCGAGGTGATGCAGATGTCGTCAAAAGCCACGGTTTCCAACAGCTTGGCCATATCGGCAGTCACAAAGACCGTCGGCGCCGCCTCAAGCGAGGCACCGATGACCTTGGCGGTGCGCTGCACCTCCAAAGCGGCGGTGACCACGCGGCGGACGCGGCGCACCTTGTCCCATTTGGCAGCCAGATCAGCGGCGCGCCAGTCGGCCGGGGTTGCGGGCATGTCGTGCAGGTGGATGCTTTCGCCCTCCCCCGGGAAGCGGCTGAGCCAGACATCCTCGGCCGTAAAGACCAGAACCGGGGCCAGCCAAGTTGTCAGGCGGTGGAACAGTGCATCCATGACGGTGCGGCAGGCCCGGCGACGCAGGCTTTCGGGGCCATCGCAATACAGCGCATCCTTGCGGATGTCGAAGTAGAAGGCCGACAGGTCGGTGGTCATAAAAGCAAAGAGCTTTTGGAAAACGCCTTGGAAATCATAGGCATCATAGCCTTTGCGCACCTCGACATCCAATTCGGCCAGACGATGCAGAACCCAACGTTCCAGCTCCGGCATCTCGGCTACAGTCACCGCCTCGGCCTCGCTATAGCCCGACAAGGCCCCCAGCATATAGCGCAGCGTGTTGCGCAGGCGGCGGTAGCTGTCGGCCACGCCTTTCAGGATTTCCTTCCCGATCCGCAGGTCAACCGTATAGTCGGATTGGGCCACCCACAGACGCAGGATGTCGGCACCGTATTCCTTGATCACCTCTTGCGGGGCGACGGTGTTGCCGATGGATTTGGACATCTTCATGCCCTTTTCATCCAGCGTAAAGCCATGGGTCAGCACCCCGCGATAGGGCGCGCGGCCCTTGGTGCCGCAGGCTTGCAGCATCGAACCACACAGCAGCCGAGCACCGCATTGAGGGCATTATTCGGGATATGGCGAGAAGAGAGGCGTGCCAGGTAGTGGTCAGGATTATGTTGCGCCTGCGACCAGACCAGGCGGGCGAAGCTCTGTATATAAATGTTGAGACTGGCAAAGCAGGCCAGATAGCCAATCACGCAGGCAATCCATAACGCTCCTACACCGAACAACTGC
>JALQUQ010000302.1 GCA_023263735.1 Paracoccaceae bacterium
GTCGGTATCTGGATCACTTTGTCAAGGAAAACGGCCGCTGGTCGGTTCTAAGGCGTCAGGTCATCGACGATTGGAGCCGTCTGGACGAGGTGGTTCAGGTCGCGCGCGAGGTTGGCCCCGACAACAACCACGGCACCCGCGACCGGAACGATCCGTCCTATGCGATCCCGGGGTTTGTCGCGGATCGCAAAACCCAGCACCAGAAATAGAAAAAGGCCCGGAAATGCTCCGGGCCTTTCTTGTGACTGCTCGACGGTCACGCGGTTTCGCGCATCTCTTTGGCAGCGGCCTGCACCGCGCGGATGATCTTGTCATACCCCGTGCAGCGGCACAGGTTGCCCGCCAGCCAGAACCGGATTTCGGTTTCGGTCGGGTCGGAGTTGCGTTCCAACAGGTTCTTGGCCGCGACCACGATGCCGGGCGTGCAAAAGCCGCATTGCAACGCGGCCTCTTGCAGAATGTGCTTTTGAACCGGGTGCAGTTCACCCGCCTTGGCAACCCCCTCGACCGTGGTGATGGATCGGCCCTCGGCCTCTCCGGCCAGCATCAGGCACGAACAGGTCACGCGGCCATCCACCTCAACCGAGCAGGCGCCACAGTCCCCTGACCCACAGCCTTCCTTGGCGCCGGTCAGATGCAGTTCATCGCGCAGCACCGAAAGCAGGGTCTGCTCGGGACGTGCCAGAAATTCGACCGGATCGCCGTTGATCGTTGTGGTTACGTGGATCTTGGCCATCTCACTCTCCCTTGGCCCGCGCCAGAGCGGTTTTTGCCGCGCGCTGGAAAATCGTTCCGGAAATGCGGATGCGATAGGCGGCACTGCCGCGTTTGTCGTTGATCGGGTTGCAGGCGGCGCGCACCGCCTCGGACGCGCGGTCCAGCGCTGCCTGATCCACCATGGTGCCGATCAGGGCCGCGCCCGCATCGGGAACCAACCGCGCCGTCGGCGCGACCGCCCCCACCGCCACCCGCGCCTCGACGCATTGACCAGCGGGATCAAGCACCAGATTGACCGCCACACCGACGACGGCGATGTCCATCTCGGTCCGCGGGGTAAAGCGGACATAGGCATCCCCTGCATGCGCCGGGCGCTTGGGCAGGTGGATCATGGTGATCACCTCGCCCTTGGCCAGCGTGGTGCGCCCCGGTCCGGCCGGAATATCGGCAATCGCCACCTGACGCAGGCCCGATGGCCCCGCGACCGTGGCGATGGCCCCGGCGGCGATCATCCCCGGCACGCTATCGGCAGCCGGAGAGCCATTGCACAGGTTGCCCGCCGGCGTGCATTTCGATTGCACCTGCATGGAGCCGATCAGATCGATCCCCTCGCACACCCCCGGCCAAGCCGCCTTGAGCGCAGCGTGTTCATTGATTTCGGCGCCACAAACCGCGGCGCCGATATGGAACCCAGCCTCATCCTCGGTGATCCGTGTCAGCTCGGGAATGCGCTTGATGTCAACGACAACGTCGGGCTTTCGCAAGCCGGCCGTCATCTGCACCACAAGATCCGTGCCCCCCGCCAGAACATGCGCCGCCCCGGGCGCGTCTGACAAAAGCGCAACAGCCTCGTTGATTGAAGAAGGAATGGAGTATTTCATGAGCTGACAGTCTGGTTTTTCTGGCTTGGGTCAAGCCGATGTAATCCGTGACCAGGCATAGCAAACACCTATAAGAACCAACGTGAATTGGCACATTCTGCGCAACAGCGGTTTCTTAGCGCGCCGCCTGCAATTACGGTCGCGAAAAAGGAGCTTACCATGCAAATCAAACCCAACGGCAGTCAGGCGTCCAGCATCGGCCCTGTGACGAATTTCACCGGCCATGCCCGCCGCGACCCCATTCACACCGCGCTCGATCCGTCGCGTCTGGCCGTGGGTCAGGTGACCTTTGATCCCGGTGCGCGGACCGTGTGGCACACCCATCCGGTGGGGCAATTGCTGATCATCACCGCGGGCTGCGGGCGCGTCGGCACCTGGGGGGGCGAAGTGCGTGAGGTCAAGGCAGGCGACAGCGTCTGGTTCGAACCCGGCGAAAAGCACTGGCACGGCGCGGGCCTGACCACGGCAATGTCCCATATCGCAGTGACCGAGGCCGAGAATGGGTCGGCCGTTGATTGGCTGGAACCGGTCAGCGACGAAGATTACGCCAAGTAATCATTTGCGCCGCCCGGCAGTATAGCCCCCATCGACGGGGATCACGGTCCCCGTCACATGGCGCGCCCTGTGCGATGCCAGAAACAAGATCACTTCGGCAACATCCTCGGGCTGCGCCACCCGCTTCAGCGGATACACATCGCGAATACGGCGTTCCGTGGCGGGATCGTCGAAATAGGCTTGGGTCATCGGCGTTTGCACGACACCCGGCGCAACCGCATTGACCCGAATGCCCAAGGGGCCAAGGTCCAAGGCCAATTGCTTGGTCATCCCCACCACACCGTGTTTCGACGCCACATAGCCGACCCTGTTTTCCGACGCGAAAATCCCCGAGGTCGAGGCCGTGTTGACGATGCTGCCGCCCCGACCTTCATCCCGCCAGCGGCGCGCGATGGCTTGGGTGATGTGGAACGTTCCCGACAGATTGACATTCAGCATCCGGTGCCAATGCGCGGCATCGATTTCCAGTGGATCGGCACTTTCCCGAATGCCCGCGCAATTGATCAGGACATCGGGCGTTTTTTTCAGGCCTTTGACAATCGCATGAACCGCGGCCGCATCCGTGACATCCACCACGACGGCCTGCCCCCCAACCGCAGCGGCGGTGACCATGGCTTTTGCCGCCTCTCGGTCCAGCACGATGACCCTTGCGCCGCGCTCGGCGATCATGCGGGCACAGGCCTCTCCGATCCCGCTGCCCCCACCGGTGATAATCGCCGTCTGACCGGTAAAATCGTTCATACCAACGACCGTGTCCTTCCCCCGTCGAACTGGATCGTCTCACCCGTGATATAGCCCGCCTGTTGCGAGGCCAGAAACGCCACCGTTCCACCCAATTCCGCCATCGTGCCCGCCCGTTTCAACGGCGTGGCCGCGACCCGGTCGGCAAGATTGTGAAACTGCGCAAAGGTGGGCGTCAGAACCGTGGCCGGTGCCACCGCATTGACGGTCACCCCATGTTCGGCGATTTCCTCGGACAAGTGCTTTAGCGCGGCCTGAACCCCAGATCTGAAGATGGTCGAGATGGCGTGGCGCGGCAACGGATTCTTGACGCTGGCCGAGGTGATGGCGATGATCCGCCCCCATCCCTTGCCCAGCATCAGCGGCGGAATGAACCGCAGGATGTTCAGCGCCGCCTCAAGCTGATCGTGATAGCCCTGCGCCCAGCGTGCGTCGTCGGTTTCGTCCAGAAAATCCCGCATGGGGCTTGGGGGGCGCGGCGTGTTCAGCACCAGAATGTCGACACCGCCGCTGGCCGAAACCCAATCCCGCAGCGCGACGACATCCTGCTGCCGTGTGATGTCACCGGCAAACCCATAACACCGCGCGCCCGTTTCGCGGATGGTGTTGACCGCGGCGTCCAGCCGTTCGGCATTGCGCGCAAAGATGGCGATGTTTGCGCCCTCCAACGCCAAAGCCTCGGCGCAGGCGAAACCAAGGCCTGTGCTGCCCCCGATGATCAAAGCGCGTTTTCCGGCGATCCCCAGATCCATGGATAGGTCCTCTTTCTAGGTGCGGTCCTGAACGGCACGAATCTCGGCCATCGGCGCGCTGATCGGGTCAATGCCCGCGCGCTCTTGTTTCAACAGCAAGGCGGCTTGGGCGTCACGACCGCCCCAGCCGCG
>JALQUQ010000303.1 GCA_023263735.1 Paracoccaceae bacterium
GCCAGGGCCGCAGGGCATGCGGGTTGCGCAAGAGGAGCGGCTGCCCCGTCATCGCGGCGCGGATGATATCGGGGAGGATGCGATCCTCGGCCCGGTCGCCGCCGCCAATCACATTGCCGGCGCGGGCCACCGCCAGCCGGACGGGGCTGCCCGCCAGAAAGGCGCGGCGATAGCTGTCGATGGCGATTTCCGAGGCGGCCTTGCTGGCGCTATAGGGATCATGCCCGCCCAGACGATCGGTTTCGCGGTAGGCATGCACCCATTCGCGGTTGTGATAGACCTTGTCGGTGGTGATCATCACCGCCTGAACCGGCGATGTGGCCCGCCGCAGCGCATCCAAGAGGTGGATGGTGCCCATGACATTGGTGGCGAAGGTTTCCACGGGATCGCGGTAAGAGCGGCGAACAAGCGGTTGGGCCGCCAGATGAAAGACCACCTCGGGCGCGGCGTGATCCACCGCCCGCGCCACCACAGCGGCGTCGCGGATATCGCCCAAGCGGTGATCGATCCGGTTGGCCAGATCCAACTGGGTGAAGAGCGCGGGGGCGGTATCGGGGGCCAGCGCCAGACCAAAGACCCGCGCCCCCCGCAGGGTCAACCAATGGGCGAGCCACGCGCCCTTGAACCCGGTCTGCCCGGTGATCAGCACTCTGCGGCCTTGCCAGAACGTCATCCCCAGCCCCCCGGTCTCTCTGAAGGGGGTTTCAAGGCATATGCCCCCGGTTGTCAAGTCGGCTGCGGGAAACGGCGAAAGAGAGCGGGGGGCGTTGCATTGACTTGGGCCGGGGCGCTTTCCATAGTCGGCGCGCCCTGCCCGAAAGGATGGATCTTGGCCCCTGATGTCGCGCCCGCTTTGGTTGTTCCCGATGCCACCGACCCCGATCTGCTGGGCCGTGTGACGCTGGTCATTCCCACCTTTCGCCGCCCCGACCGGGCGCGGCGGGCGCTGCGGTTCTGGGCGGGGCGGGGGGTGCGGGTTCTGATGCTGGATGGCAGCGACCGCCCGCTGGATCTGCCCGCCGAGGCCGCCGCCGATCCGGGCCTGACCTATCTGCACCGGCCCGAGCCTTTGGCGCAGCGCTTTGCCTTTGCGGTGGGGGCGGTGCAGACCGAATTCGTCAGCCTCTGCGGTGACGACGATTTCCTGCTGCCGGGGGCTTTGGCGGCCTCGGCCCGGTTTCTGGATCACTCGCCCGATTATGTGGCCTGCGGCGGGCAGGCGCTTGGCTTTGACCGGGGGCCCTTGGGCGGGCTGCGGGCCTTTCAGCGCTATCCGCAGTTTCGCGGGCTTGATCTTCATGGCCCCCGCCCGCGCGACCGGGCGGTTCAGCATTTCGCCAGCTATAGCCCCGCCACCGTCTATGCGCTGTGCCGGGCCGAGGCGTGGCGGGCGGCGATGCGCATCTGGTCGGACAAGGAATTCCCGGTCTATGCCATCGGCGAAGTGCAGTTCGAATTTCTGATGGCCGCGATGGGGGGCATCCGCCGCCTGCCGGTTCTGCATTGGCTGCGCTCGCACGAACGGGTGGCCAAGGCGCATGACCGGGCCAAGGGGGGCGATGCCTCGCTGTCGCGCGCGCTGCAGGTGCCCGAGGTCTGGGCCGACCCCGCCCATGCCGCGCTCAGGGCCGAGATCACCGCCCGCACCGCCGCGCATGTGGCGGCGGCGACCGGGCTGTCGCAAGCCGAGGCGGCGGCGGATTTCGAGGCGGCGATGGCGGCCTATCTGGCCCCCCGGCCCAAGCCCGGGCGGCTGCAACGGCGGCTGGAACGGTTGCGCCTGCCGCTGGGGCTGCGGCTTTTGCAGATGCGGGGGCAGGGCATCACCTGGGCGCCCGCCGATCTGGCGGCGGTGCGGATGGCGCTGGCCCAAAGGTGAGCGCCGCCGCCCATATCGCCCGCACCCGCCTGCGCCGGATGCGCGCCGCTTGGGGCGTGCGGGGGCAGGATTGTGCCATGTTAGAGCCGCTTTTTGCCGATCATCCGGGGCAGACCTTCTTTGTCGTCGGCACCGGCGCCTCGGTGAATGGGCTGACGCCGCCAGACTGGCAGGCCATCGCGGCGGGGCGGTCGCTGTCGATCAACATGGGGATTTTGGCCCCCGTGGCCTTTGATCTGTGTTCCTTTGAATTCATGCCCAATGCCTTTTGGGCCGAAACGGTGGCCCGGCATCTGCGGGCGCGGGGGCAGGGGGTCTTGTGGGTCGAGGACCGCCCCGCGCATCGCAGCCCGTTTCTTGACGGCTTGGCGGCCGAATTCCCGATGCACCGCTATGCGCCGGTCGATGTGTCGCATGGGGGGCAGGCCGCGCTGTTGCGACGGGTCTGGCGGGCCGAGATGCGGGCGGTGGTCAGGGCTGGGCGCGATCTGCGGCTGAGTTATGCGCTGATCGGATCGGTGGCGCGGGCGGTGCTTTTGGGGCTGGCTCTGGGCTATCGCCGGATCTGTCTGGTGGGGATCGACCAGAACGCCAATCCCTATTTCTGGCAGGAACCGGGCGCTGTGGTGCCCTGGCACGACCCCGAACAGCAAGGGCCGCCAGCTGACAAGGAAGGGGATTGCATAGATGGCACAAAGGCTGGATTTCAGCAGCGCCGATTTCGCCGACCGGTTTGACGCCTTGCTTGCGAGCAAGCGTGAGGCCGATCAGGATGTGCATGCAGCGGTCGCCGCGATCATCGCCGATGTGCGCCGAGATGGTGATCGGGCACTTCTCGATTTGACAGCCCGATTTGACAATTTGGCCGCTAATATAGTGGCCGATCTGGCTGTGGGTGAAGCTGAAATGCAGGCGGCGCTGGACGGCCTTGATGCCGAATTACGCGATGCGCTGGAATTAGCAGCAACCCGGATCCGGGCATTTCATGAAAAACAATTGCCTGAAACAATCGCCTATCAGGACGCCGCAGGGGTTGAGCTTGGCATGCGCCATACGCCGGTTGATGCGGTCGGGCTTTATGTGCCTGGTGGCAAAGCGGCCTATCCCTCATCGGTTCTGATGAATGCGATTCCTGCTTTGGTGGCTGGTGTTGACCGCCGGGTCATGGTGGTGCCGGCCCCCGGCGGCGCGATCAATCCGCTGGTGCTGGCGGCAGCCAGACTGGCCGAGGTGACAGAAATATGGCGTGTTGGCGGGGCGCAGGCGGTGGCGGCCTTGGCCTATGGAACGCAAACCATCGGCCGGGTGGATAAAATTGTCGGGCCGGGCAATGCCTATGTTGCCGCTGCCAAGCGGCAGGTGTTCGGTCAGGTGGGGATCGACAGCATTGCTGGCCCATCCGAAATTTTGGTGGTGGCTGACGCACATAATGATCCGGCATGGATCGCCGCCGATTTGTTGTCGCAGGCCGAACATGACGAGGCCGCCCAATCAATCCTGATCACCGATGACGCCGATTTTGCCAATGCGGTGGCAACCGCCGTTGACAGCATCCTGCCCCAGCTTGACCGGGCAGATATTGCCGGCCGGTCATGGCATGATAACGGGGCGATTATTTTGCTGCCGTCAATGGATGAGATGCCGGCTATTGCTGACCAGATTGCGGCCGAGCATTTGGAATTGGCATTAGATGATGCAGCCGTTTGGGCCGGTCGCATCAGACATGCGGGGGCGATGTTCTTGGGGCGCTATACGCCCGAAGCCATTGGCGATTATGTTGCCGGTCCGAATCATGTGCTTCCCACAGCCCGCACAGCCCGGTTTTCATCCGGCCTTGGTGTTGTCGATTTTATGAAACGGACCACGATGGTGGCGTGC
>JALQUQ010000304.1 GCA_023263735.1 Paracoccaceae bacterium
CGGGCCGCGCTGCTCATGCCGTGAACGCGCACCGCCTCCACCCCCGGCGCAGGTCTGGACGTCTCTAACGCGGTCACCAGTTCGGCGGCCTTGGCCTTGAATTCGGCCAAGGGCATCAAAAGCTCGGGGTTGATCGCGACAAACAGGAACCCGGTGTCCGCGACATCGCGCACCACCGGGACCCCACCGCCCAGAATGCCCAAGAGTTGAACCGCCAGCGCAATTCCATATCCGCGCGGCCCGCCCCACACGTTCAGCGCCCCCGTCCACACCCGGGCAGGGTCGGTCGAGGGATGGCCGTCGCGGTCCATCCCGGTCCCCGGGTCAAGGGGTTCCCCCAGCTTTAACCGCAAAAGCAATTCGGCAACCGTGATCGAACTCGTCCCGATATCAATCACGACGGGCCTTGGATCGCAGGGAAAGCCCAAGGCCAAAGGATTGGTGCCAAGGATCGCGTCAACACCGCCCGTCGGGGCAACCCGTGCCTTGGCGTTGCAGCAGTTGATCCCGATGAACCCGGCTTCGGCGGCGCGGCGCACATAATAGGAAAGCTGCCCCGAAAACCAGGCGTTGCTCATGCCGACAAGTCCGAACCCTGAGTTCCGGGCCATGTCGATCGCCTTGTCCATGGCATAGACCGACGTGATGTACCCGGTATGACCACCGCCATTCAGGGTCGCGGAACTGGAGGTTTTCGCCACGATCTCTATGTCGGTCGCCGCCGGGCGGTCGAGGTATTCATCAACAAGTGAGAGCGTGCGCGCGATCCCGCCCGCAACCTCGCCAGAGGCCTCGGCATAGACCAAGTGATCGGCAATGACATCCGCATGGTCGCGCGACATGCCGTTGCGGACGAAGATGTCAGAGGATAGCGCCCGCGCGTCCTTGATCGAAAGTTTCATATCGCTCCCCTCGCCTTCAAGGCATCACCCCTCGGTCGGCACTGGCGTGTTGACGGCTTGGCAATTCGCGCCGTTTTGACATTGCGCCCGGGCGGCTGCCTCGGCCTGACCCTTGCGAAAAGGGTGCCCGCGATCCGCGCGCTTTGACAAGACGCCTTGCACGCCTCACCCATCGGCAGAACCTCGCATCGGTCGGACACTCAGCCTAGATCGCCGCGCTTGTTCTTCCGGGTGGCGCAGAGGTTGCCTATCGGCGGCGCTGTTCCGGGCTAGCCGATAAAGTCGGCGCGCCGCTCAAGCAGGCTCTCGTATAGGAAATCGACAAAAAGCCTGACCCGCTGCACGCGGCGCAGATCGCCGTGCATCAGCACCCAGGTCGAGCGGCTTTGGTCAAGACCGGTTCCCGGCACCCGTTGCAACGCGGGAAAGACGCTTTGTACCCAAGCCGCCAGAAAGGTCATTCCAGCGCCGGCCAAGGCAAGATGCATGTGCATCGCCGGATCGGCGATCGCATGGCGCACCTTGGCACGCGGAAAGGGTGAGGCCGCGATCATGGCCTGTACCTCAGGCGCCTCGCCATAGCCAAGCCACGTCAGCCCCTCTCCACGCGGCCCTGCGTCGTGCACATGCCTGTCGATGTAACCGCGCGAGGCAAAGACGCCCAGCGACAGCGGAAACAGCTTGCGCCCCACGGCATCGCCGGTCAGATCGCGCACATGGCGGATCGATACATCGGTCTCCAGCCTTTCGATCGAGTCGATGGCGTAGGACAGGTTCATGTCGATGTGGATGTCGGGATAGAGCGACAGGAATTCACCCAACACCGGCGCCAAAAGGAAATGCGCTGTCATCGGGTCGGCCGACAGTCTGATACGGCCTGCCGCCTCACTGTCGAGCCCACGAACGGCATTGAACCCTTGACGCAGGGCCGCCTCCGCCTCAAGCGCCTGCGGCAACAGTTTTCGGCCCGCCGCTGACTGCTCCAACCCGCCTGCACTGCGCCGGAACAGGTGGACCCCCAGTTGCGCCTCCAACCCCTCGACCTGCCGACGCACGGTGGCATGGGTGCCGCCGATCTGCTCGGCCGCCCCGCGCAAAGACCCCGCCCGCGCAACGGCCAAAAAGGCCGGGAGAGATTTCCAATCCACCATATGGAACGATTATGAACCACACCGGACCAATATTGGCAATATTCGTTGAAAATTCGACCCGGTAAGATGGGGCGCATCCCAGAATAGGAGACCCCCATGACCACCCCCCTCACAGCATGGCGCATCGAACGCTATGGCCCGCCCGAGGTTCTGACCCCCGTGACCCGGGTGATGCCGACGCCCGGCCCCACCGAAATCCTGATCCGTATCCGCGCCTCTGCCGTGACCCGCGCCGATGGCATGATGCGCGCTGGACGCCCCCTGTTTGCGCGGCCATTCCTTGGCCTGCGCCGCCCTCGTCGGAACCTTTCGGGCACAGGACTTTCGGGCGAGGTGATCGCCGTGGGCAACCGGGTCAACCGGTTTGCCGTGGGCGACGCCGTGTTTGGCGAAGCGGGGATCAGGTTCGGGGCCAATGCCAGCCACATCTGTCTGGATGAGACCAATGTGTTGATGAAAAAGCCCAGCGCGCTGTCGCATGAAGAGGCCGCCGTGATGTGCGACGGCCCCCTGACATCGTATCATTTTCTGCATGAGGTGGCGCAGGTACGGCCGGGGCAGCGGGTGCTGATCCTTGGCGGATCGGGCAGCCTTGGCACGGCGGCGGTGCAGATCGCCAAGGCCGCCGGGGCCCATGTCACCGCCACCTGCAGCACGCGAAACACCGCTTTTGTCGCGGGACTGGGGGCAGATCGGACCATCGACTACACCCAAGCGGATTTCACCACATTGCCAGAGCGTTACGATGTGATTTTCGACGCCCTCGGCCTCAGTTCCTTTGGAAAGGTCAAGGCCCGGCTGACGCAGAGTGGCCGCTATCTCTGCCCCGTGCTCACGCTTCCAGTTCTGGGCGCAATGCTGCAAAGCCGACTGATCGGTCGTCGTCGCGCCCTCTTTGCCGCGGCGGGCCTGCAGCCGCCCGCGATCCTGTGCGCCCATCTGGCACAACTTTTGGCAATGGTTGAGGCCGGAACCCTGTCGCCCGTGCTCGACCGGGTCTATCCCCTGACCGATCTGGTCGAGGCGCACCGCCACGTGGAAACGGGGCACAAGCGCGGGAATGTGGTTGTCGTTTGACCGCCACGGCCCACACATCCCGCTGACCGCTCGGCGCATCGAACGGGGCGGGCCGCAAACCGTTCGCGCTTGGCCCGACCCGTGTTAGGGTCATGGAACATGCGACCCACAAGGGGCCCTCTCGCAAGAAGCGACCACACGGAATGGACAAGCTGTCTGTCATGCACGCCTTCCGCCGCATCGTCGAACGCGGCAGCTTTGTGCGTGCGGCCGAGGACCTTAGCGTCTCCCCCGCGCTTCTCAGCCGTGAAATCAAGCTGCTAGAAGAAAGCCTTGGCACGACGCTGCTGACCCGCACGACCCGCGCCATGTCGCTCACCGATGCCGGGCGGCTTTATTACGACGAGGCGACGGGCATTCTGGAGGCCGTTGCCGGGGTCGAGACGCGCATCCGTGACGGTGCCGGGGCCATGCGCGGCCACCTGAAGGTCAACGCCTCCAGTTCATTCGGTCAAACCGTGATCGCGCCCATTCTGCCAAAGTTTCTTGACACCTATCCCGATCTGCATCTGACCCTGTCCATGGACGACCGGGTGGTAGACATGGTCGAGGGCGGGTTCGACGTCTCGATCCGAATTCGGCCGTCCATGCCGGATTCGGCGTTGGTGGCGCGCAAGATC
>JALQUQ010000305.1 GCA_023263735.1 Paracoccaceae bacterium
GCATCATATCCACGTGGCCACCGACAAAGACCCGAATTCCGCCCCCGCCGGCATGGGGTTTTGGACCTTTGCCCCCCGCGCCTGGGTGGGAAGCTTTCGCGCCGGATGGAGCGCCGAAAGCCGCCTTTCGCAGGGAAGGAAACGGGTGCATCCCTATCTGATCTATCTGGCGGGGGCAGTTCTTAGTCTGGCCTTGGGCTATGGTCTGGGCGGGGCCACCGGGGTGGCCGTCTGGCTGGGTCTGGGCCTGCATGCGACCCTGCAAATCCTTTTGGCGGATTACATCCAGCATTATGGATTGCGCCGCGCCCTCCGCCCCGACGGCAAGGCCGAACCCGTTCGCACAGAGCATTCCTGGAACACGCCGCATTGGTTTTCTCAGGCGATGATGTTGAACGCGCCGCGCCATTCCGATCATCACGCCCATCCGGCGCGCCCCTATCCAGCGTTGCGCCTGCCACAGGACGCGCCGCTTTTGCCGTGGCCTTTGCCGGTGGCGGGGGCGGTCGCCATGGTGCCGCGCCTGTGGAAACGGCGGATGAAGACACGGTTGGCGCGGGTTCAATCCACGGCACAACCGACAGAATCCGCCGCTCTCCCCAAGGCCGACTAGCCGTGCCCGGAAACCTGTGTCAGCATGGGGGGGCATTGCATCAAGGAACCATTGACATGACCCGCGCCACGCGCCCGCTTTTTGCTTTGTTGCTGGCTGTGCTCCCCCTGTCCGCATGGGGGGCCGATGATCCGATGACGGCCGAGGAGTTCGAGGCCTATGTGGTGGGAAAGACGCTCACCTATTCCATGGCGGGCGAGGTCTATGGGACGGAACAATATTTGACCAACCGTCGGGTTCTATGGGCATTTTCCGGCGACGAATGCCGCGAAGGGCATTGGTATGCCGAGGAACGGACGATTTGTTTTGTCTATGATTACAACCCCGACAACCCGCAGTGCTGGATGTTTTGGGCCAAGGAAAACGGCTTGGGCGCGCAATTCATGAACGACCCCGAAGGTACGGAATTGTCCGAGGTCGATCAATCGGCCAAACCCTTGGCCTGCCCCGGACCGAACGTCGGGGTCTAAGCGCAAACTTGCACTTTTCGAACAATTGGCGCGCCGGCTTGCAGCAAAGCAGGCCGCAGAATTGACCTTTTACGATAAGGTCCGAACAGAACTGTGGATTCAGAACAGACTGCCCTGCTCGGGCTTTTTGGGTGGGGCCTTTGGCTTGGGGGCGGGTTTGGCAGCCCCCACCGTCATTTCGCCATCGGCGAACTGGATGTCCAGCACCGAGGCCTGTTCAGCCGCAGCCCTTGAGGTGATCAGTTTGCCTTCGCTGCGCACAAGCGCAAAGCCGCGCTTCAGGGTCTCTCCATGGCCAAGGGTCTGGCGCATGCGGTCGAGCGCGTCGAGTTTGGTCTGGAGTTCGGCCATCCGCTGGGCGGGCAAAGCGTCCAGCCGGTCGGCCAACCGGTCAAGCCGCTGACGGTCACGCTGGTTGTTGCGCAGAGCCTCGGCCCTCAGCCGCGCCAAGGCCGGATCAAGCCGGGAAGCAAGCGTTGTCAGACGCTCTCCCGCGCGGTCCATCCGCCGCGCAAGCCCGCCGTCAACGCGGTCGGCCAAAAGCGCCACACGATCGGCCCGGCGCACCATCATCGCCGTCAGGGCCGCCGGCGACAGACGCCCCGCCCCGCGTTCAAACAGGTTGCGCTTGCGGCTGACGGCCAGCAACAGGCCCCCCGCCAAACGCTCGGCCGCGCGGTCCATCCGCTGCGCGGGCGTCGCCAAAAGCGCATCCAGTCGGGGCAAGGCGCGCGACAGATCGCGCAGTCTTTGCCCCCGCTGCCCGATGCCTTGGGCCAGCCCCCGCGACAGCCGCGCCGCCAGACTGTCCAGCGCCGAAATCAATTCCAGCCGCACCGGCACCGCCAGTTCCGCCGCCGCCGTCGGCGTGGGCGCGCGCATATCGGCCGCATAATCGATCAGCGTGGTGTCTGTCTCATGCCCGACAGCCGAAATCAGCGGGATCTGGCTGGCCGCGGCGGCACGGACGACGATTTCCTCGTTAAAGCCCCACAGGTCCTCCACCGAGCCACCGCCGCGCGCCACGATCAACAGGTCCGGACGCGGCAGCGCGCCCCCCGGTGTCAGCCGGTTAAAACCCGCGATGGCCCGCGCCACCTCGGGGGCGCATTTCGCCCCCTGCACCGCCACCGGCCAGATCAGAACATGCCGCGGAAAACGGTCGCGCAGGCGATGAAGGATATCGCGGATCACGGCCCCCGAAGGTGAGGTCACCACCCCGATCACTTGCGGCAGATAGGGGATCGGCTGTTTCCGCGCGGGATCAAACAGACCTTCGGCCTGCAACTGGACGCGACGTTTTTCCAGCATCGCCATCAGCGCCCCCGCCCCGGCGGGCGAGACGTCATCGACGATCAACTGATATTTGGATTGGCCGGGAAAAGTGGTCAGACGACCCGTGGCCACCACCTCCATCCCCTCTTCGGGGCGGACCTGCATCTTGGCCACCTGCCCCTTCCACGACACGGCCGCGATCACCGCCCGGTCGTCTTTGAGGTCGAAATAAAGATGTCCCGAAGCGGGCCGCGACACGCGCCCCACCTCGCCCCGCACCCGGACAAATCCGAATTCGCCCTCCAAGGTGCGCTTGATCGCCCCCGAGATTTCCGAGACCGAAAATTCATGGGCGTTGTCAGTCGGCTCTTCGAACATATCCATCGGTTTTGGCGCCCCTTATACGCCCAACTGCAGCGCCAACAGCGCAAGGCAGGCCGGAACGCTTTGAATGAAAATGATCTTTCGCGATGCCGTCGCCGTCCCGAAAACACCGGCGACACAGATACAGCTGAGAAAGAAGATCTTGAAGCCAAGCCCCGCGTCGCCCATCACCAGACCCACGATCAAGCCCGCAGCCAGAAATCCGTTGTAAAGCCCCTGATTGGCCGCCAGAACCTTGGTCTTTTTGGCGAAATCCGCCTCAAGCCCAAAGGCGCGCCGCCCGATCGGATGGTCCCACAGGACCATTTCCAGCACCAGAATATAAAGGTGCAGCACAGCGATCAGCAAAATCAAAAGCGTGGCGATCATGGCCCTCACATGCCCTCTTCCTTGGCCATTCGGGGGCCAGAGCCCCGGCCCGACCTCTGTCCCACGCGCGGGGCCCGACCGGCAGACACGGCTTGTCACCGAAGGTCATGCACCTTAGAACGCGGCAATCCAATTGCCAAGCGGAGGGCGCGATGAACATCCTAATTCTGGGCAGCGGCGGGCGCGAGCATGCCTTGGCTTGGGCCGTCAAGCAAAACCCGAAATGCGATCGATTGATCGTGGCCCCCGGCAATGCCGGCATCGCGCTTTTGGCCGAAGTGGCCGATTTCGACATTCTTGACGGGACGGCCGTCGTTCAGTTCTGCGAAGAGAATGCGATCGATTTCGTCATCGTGGGCCCCGAAGCCCCGCTGGCCGCGGGCGTTGCCGATGCCACACGCGCGGCAGGACTGTTGACCTTTGGCCCCTCGGCCGCCGCCGCACGGCTGGAGGCATCAAAGGCCTTTACCAAGGAAATCTGTGACGCCTGCGCCGCGCCGACCGCAGGTTATGCGCGCTTTACCGATGCGGCTGCGGCCAAGGCCTATGTGCAGGCCGAGGGCGCCCCCCTTGTGATCAAGGCCGACGGATTGGCCGCGGGCAAAGGCGTCATCATGGGCATGACCTTGCAAGAGGC
>JALQUQ010000306.1 GCA_023263735.1 Paracoccaceae bacterium
AAAAACATTTCCGACGCCCTTGCCGTGCAAGAGCCGACCTCGGCCTTTGGGCGCGCGATTCAGGCCACCGCGGATTGGGCCCAAGAGCCCCCCGATGCCTATGTTCAGGGCAATGCGGTGATGAAGACGGAAACCCGCGTTCCGTTTCGCGGGTGGCGCATGCTGACCTTTACCGCCTATGATTCGGTGCGCGAGCGGGTCAATGGCGTCTTGGCGTTGGAAATCATGGGATTTGCGATCCTGTTGGCCGTCGCCTTTTACCTGTTGTCGCGCAGGGCTTGGTCGCAATCGGTCAGCTTTCAGCGCGAATCCGCGGAACTGCGCCTTCTGAACGCCCGGTTGCAGCGCGAGATTGCCGAACGGGAACGCGTGCAGAAAGACTTGGCCGTTGCCGAGCTGACGTTGGCGCAATCGTCGAAACTCGCCGCCTTGGGCGAGATGTCGGCGGCCGTCAGCCACGAATTGAACCAGCCTCTTGCCGCGATGAAGACCTATCTGGCAGGCGCGCGGCTCTTGTTGCAGCGCAAGCGCCCGGATGAGGCCCTGTCGTCGTTTCAACGGATCGATGATCTGATCGAACGCATGGGCGCGATCACGCGGCAACTGAAATCCTATGCCCGCAAAGGCGGCGAGGCGTTCGAGCCGGTGGATCTGCGCCATGCGCTGTCTTCGGCGCTGTCGATGATGGAACCGTCGCTGAAATCGCGCACAGTGCGGATCACCCGCACCCTGCCCCGCCAACCGGTGATGGTGATGGCCGACCGTATCCGGCTGGAGCAGGTCATCATCAACCTGTTGCGCAACGCCATCGATGCGACGAAACAAATGCCTAACCCCCAGATCGATCTGATTCTGGGCAAGGGCGAAACCGCCGTTCTGATGGTGCGCGACAACGGCCATGGGATCACGGATTTGGACAGCCTGTTCGAGCCGTTTTACACCACCAAGAAACCGGGTGAGGGCGTTGGTCTGGGCTTGGCGATTTCTTCCGGAATCGTGAACGATTTTGGCGGCAGACTGACCGCCCGCAACGGCGAGGAAGGTGGCGCCGTTTTCGAAATGCAATTGCCCCTGATCGGGCCAAACAAACAACAAGAAGCAGCGGAATGAGGTTTTCATGTCGCGCGCAATGAAAGTGGCGATCGTCGATGACGAAGCCGATATGCGTCAATCCATCAGCCAGTGGCTGGCTTTGTCCGGGTTTGATACGGAAACCTATGCCAGCGCCGAAGACGCGCTGAAAAGCATTGGGGCCGATTATTCGGGCGTGGTCGTCAGCGACATCAAGATGCCCGGGATGGACGGCATGGCGTTCTTGAAACGCCTGATGAGTCTGGACAGCGGTTTGCCGGTGATCATGATCACCGGGCATGGCGATGTGCCGATGGCGGTCGAGGCGATGCGCATCGGGGCCTATGATTTTCTGGAAAAGCCGTTCAACCCCGACCGGATGACCGAACTGGCCAAACGGGCCACGCAGGCCCGCCGCCTGACACTCGACAACCGCGCCCTGCGCAAGGAGCTTTCGGACGGCGGCGGCATCCTCAAGAAACTGATCGGTGGCAGCCCCGCGATGGAGCGCTTGCGCGAGGATATTCTTGATCTGGGCCAAGCGGATAGCCATGTCCTGATCGATGGGGAAACCGGCACCGGTAAAACGCTGGTGGCCCATGCGCTGCACGCGGTCGGGCCTCGGGCTGGCAAGAAATTCCTGACCATTTCTTCGGCTGCATGGTCCGAAGATCAGCTTGCATCCAAGCTCTTTGGGCCAACCGTCGATGGATCGATCCCCTTGGTCGAAGAGGCGCGCGGGGGAACGCTCTGCCTTGAAGATATCGAGGCGCTGCCGAATGCGCTGCAAGCCCGCCTGTTGACCTTTATCAACGATCAGGGCACGCCGCCGGAAACGCGGATCATTGCAATCTGCAACGAACACGCGCCCGACAAGACCTTGGAAGATGTTCTGCGGTCGGATCTGTTTTACCGGCTTGGCGCCATGACCATCTTGTGCCCGCCGCTGCGCACCCGGGGCGAAGACATCCTGACCCTGTTCAACCGGATGTCGGAACAATTCGCCGAAGAATATGGTTGCGATGCCCCGCAGGTCACGGCGCAAGAGGCGGCCCAATTGCTGCAGGCCCCGTGGCCCGGAAACGTGCGCCAATTGGTCAACATCGCCGAACGCGCGGTTTTGCAAAATCGGCGCGGCTCGGGGTCAATCGCTTCGCTCTTGATGGCCGAAAATGAGGCATCGGGCCCCGCGGTCACCACCGAAGGGAAGCCGCTGAAAGAATATGTCGAGAACTTTGAAAAAATGCTGATCGACAATTCCATGCGCCGCCACAAGGGCAGCATCGTCGCCGTGATGGAGGAACTTTGCCTTCCACGGCGGACTTTGAATGAAAAAATGGCCAAATACGGCCTGATCCGCGGCGATTACACCTGAAGTCCCGAGAAAATTCCGGGGAGCGTTCAATGTGGCCTACCCCCGCTTTTCGGGGGTGGGACCACTGTCGTGTAACGGACAGACGAAAAACGGCATTGCTCTTGGCTTGGTTTTCCCATTAGACTCATCTCGGGGCAGATTATCTGCCCGCAGAATTCTCTGCCCTTTCCGCCAGGTGCCATCATGGCCCGCGAAACGGGCAGCCGGATCGGCCCGCAAGGGCTGTTGTCATTGCCCGAACCCTGTGCGGGAAGGGCTTATATAGGTGGGTTCCGAAAGGGGCCCTTGCGTAAACTGCGATGAAGCGCGCTTGTGAACGACAGATGGAAAAGGGCGGCGCCTATAGCGCGGCCACTTCCTGTCGCCTGCGCGCATCCGCCCGAACAAGTCGCCCTAATTTCAACGCCTTTCCTGCCGGTTTACCCCCAGGACGGCTGCGCATTGGGCGCAATGGATTGATATGTCTAAGAAAATGCTCATCGACGCCACCCATGCCGAGGAAACTCGGGTTGTGGTGGTCGACGGAAACAAGGTCGAGGAATTCGACTTTGAAACAGTAAACAAGCGTCAACTTGCCGGTAACATCTATCTGGCCAAAGTGACGCGGGTTGAACCCTCGCTGCAGGCGGCCTTTGTGGATTACGGTGGCAATCGCCACGGATTCTTGGCGTTTGCCGAAATCCACCCTGATTATTATCAGATTCCGCTGGCCGATCGCCGGGCCCTTCTGGAAGAAGAGCGCGCCTTTGCGCGGGCCGAAGAGGAAGAGGACAACCGCCGCAGTCGCCGCCGCGACAACCGCCCGCCCCGCAAGGCCGAAGCGGTCAAATCCGACGATGCCGTCGCCTCGGGACCGTCGTCGATGGATGTCGTCGATCTGGACGATGACACCGATTCCGAAACCACGACCGAGGTGATGGCCGCCAGCGATCAGCCCGAAGTGGCTGAGACGCTGTCAGAGCCCGCCGCCGCATTGGATGATGCCGAGCCGACCAGCCCCAAAGACGATGCGGGCGACGCGCCCTATCGTGCGATGGATCACGCCAGCGAAACCGACGACGAAATCGAATCCGTCGCCGAAGAGGACGTGGCCGAGGAAATCAGCCAGCCGCGCAAGCCGCGGGCCCGCAAATACAAGATCCAGGAAGTGATCAAGGTGCGCCAGATCATGCTGGTGCAGGTGGTCAAGGAAGAGCGTGGCAACAAAGGCGCGGCTCTGACCACCTATTTGTCGCTGGCCGGTCGCTACTGCGTCTTGATGCCCAACACGGCCCGGGGCGGCGGCATCAGC
>JALQUQ010000307.1 GCA_023263735.1 Paracoccaceae bacterium
TCCTGTCCGCCCATGTTGAACCGTCCCTCGATCACGCGGGGCACGCGGGCGATGGCGTCGGCGGCATGGCCCTTTTCCCAGATGACGGGGCCTGCCTCGAACCGGCTGTTCGCGGCCAGGGCCTGATCGACCGTCAGAAGGGCGGGCAGGTCGCGGTAGGGTTTGCCCTCGTCAAACCCGGTGTCCCCGATATGGAGGACATTGCCCGCAGGCCCCGTGATCATAAAGGCCGCCCACAGCGACATGGACCGATCCCCCATGCCGCGCGCCGACCAGTGATGGCAGGGCAGGGCATGAAGGGTCAGATGGTCATGGGGTAGGGCGTGCCCCCAATCGACCGTATCGATCACCGCGCCCGGAAGATGGGGGCGCAGATGGGCGTCGTTGCCCAAGGGGGTGATGATCCGCGCCCCATGGGTGGCGTGCAGGCGCTTGAGCGTTGCGAGATCCAGATGGTCATAGTGGTTATGCGACAGCAGGATCAGGTCAATCGGCGGGAGATCCTGGAAATCGATCCCCGGCGGAAGAAACCGCTGTGGCCCCATGGATTGAAACGGGCTGGCACGGTCTGACCAGACCGGATCGGTTAGGATATTGACCCCCGCCACCTGAATCAGCAGCGTCGCATGGCCCACCATCGTGACCGTCAGATCGTCAACGCGGGGGGCCGGGCGCGCCGGGGGCAGGGCGGGTTGCGGGCGGCTCCACCGGGTTCGCCCGCCCGCCATTTGCCATTTCAGCACATCCAGAAAACCGCGGGGCGTTTCGCCGCCCGGATTGAAAAACCGTGTGCCGTCGAAATGATCGCTGACCGGCCCCTGATAATAGCGGTTCTTTTTGGCAAACAGGGGCATCAGCTTTGGCTTTCCGAAAGAATGGGCGGCACGGGTGTGCGCCGTCCCCGCCAGAGCTAGGTTCCTTGGCCAAAGGGTTCAACCCCCCATAGACCCGCGCCCTTGCTTGCGCTATCAGGCAGGCAACAAGCTACGGGAGATCAGAATGTCCGGCCACGGCGACGCACAACCCATGACCTCGGCCAAATGCGGCCCCCTTCGCGGAACGGCCTCGGTTCCCGGGGATAAGTCGATTTCCCACCGTGCCCTGATCTTTGGGGCAATGGCCGTTGGCGAGACCAAGGTCACCGGATTGCTGGAAGGTCAGGATGTGCTGGATACGGCCAAGGCCATGCGGGCCTTTGGGGCGACCGTGACCCGCCATGGCGAGGGGCATTGGACGGTGAACGGTGTTGGCGTCGGCGGGTTTCAGGAACCGGCGGATGTGATCGATTGCGGCAATTCGGGCACCGGTGTGCGCCTGATCATGGGCACCATGGCCACGACGGCGATGACGGCGACCTTTACCGGCGATGCGTCGTTGCGCAAACGCCCGATGGGCCGCGTGACCGATCCGCTGTCGCTGTTTGGCACCCAAGCCTATGGCCGCAAGGGCGGGCGTCTGCCGATGACGGTGGTGGGCGCGGCCAATCCGGTGCCGGTGCGCTATGCCTTGCCCGTCGCCTCGGCCCAAGTGAAATCGGCGGTTCTGCTGGCGGGCCTGAATGCCCCCGGTGAAACGGTCGTGATCGAGAAAGAACCGACCCGCGACCATTCGGAACGGATGCTGGTGGGTTTCGGGGCCTCGTTGAACGTGGAAAAGTCGAAAGACGGCCATGTCATCACCTTGGTCGGTCGCCCGGAACTGCGCCCGCAAACCGTGGCGGTGCCGCGCGACCCGTCGTCGGCGGCTTTCCCCACCTGTGCGGCGCTGATCGTCGAAGGCTCGGACATTCTGGTGCCCGGCGTGTCGCAGAACCTGACCCGCAACGGCCTGTACATCACCTTGGTCGAAATGGGGGCCAAGATCGAATTCCAGAATCCGCGCGAAGAGGGCGGGGAACCGGTGGCCGATCTGCGCGTGCAGTTTTCGGATACGATGAAGGGCATCGAGGTTCCGCCCGAACGCGCGCCCAGCATGATCGACGAATATCCGATCCTGTCGGTCGTCGCGGCCTTTGCCACCGGCAAGACCGTCATGCGCGGCGTCAAGGAACTGCGGGTCAAGGAATCCGACCGGATCGACGCCATGGCGCGCGGGCTTGAGGCGTGCGGCGTGACCATCGAAGAAGATGAAGACACGCTGATCGTGCACGGCATGGGCGCGGGCGGGATGCCGGGCGGCGCCACCTGCAAAACCCATATCGACCACCGGATCGCAATGTCGTTCCTTGTGGCGGGTATGGCGTCGCAGCGGGAAATCTCGGTCGATGATGGCTCGCCCATCGTGACCTCGTTCCCGATCTTTGAAAGCCTGATGAACGGTTTGGGTTCGGCCATCCGCCGCGGCTAAGGCGTGGCCGACCAGAAAACGGAGGCAGGCATGATCTTTACCGTGGCAATCGATGGCCCGGCGGCGGCGGGCAAGGGCACCATCTCAAAGGCGGTGGCCCGGCATTTCGGCTTTGCCCATCTGGATACCGGGTCGCTGTATCGGGCCGTCGGGGTCAAGGGGGGCGATCCGATTCAGGCGGCGCTGAGCTTGACGCAGGCCGATCTGGACCGGGATGATTTGCGGTCGTTGGCGGCGGGTCAATTGGCCAGCAAGGTTGCGGCGATCCCTGATGTTCGGGCGGCCTTGGTCGAGTTTCAGCGCAGCTTTGCCCGGCGTGAGGGCGGCGCCGTTCTGGATGGCCGCGACATCGGGACCGTCATTTGCCCCGAGGCCGAGGTCAAATTGTTCGTCTCCGCCTCGGCCGAGGTGCGCGCCCGCCGTCGGCACAAGGAAGTCGGCGGTGATCTGGCCGATGTTCTGCGGGAGGTGATCGAGCGCGATCAACGCGATGCCAACCGCGCCGACGCGCCGATGCGCATGGCCGACGATGCCGTTCTGATCGATACCAGCGAGATGTCGATCGAGCAGGCGGTTGCGGCGGCGATTTCGGCGGTGACGGCGGCCTTTCCGACAAGGTGATCTGGGGCCGTGCCCGTTTTACGGGCCGTTACAGGCGGATCGGAAAGAGTTTGCGAAAGGCCGGGTCGCGCAGCCAAAGCGCGCCCCACATGAGAAGGCCCAGATAGACCGAAAACAGCGTGTGGCTGGCCAGTGGCGACCCCGCGCGCATTTGGGTGACAATGGCGCCGCCGTAAATGCCCATCATCAGGATCGCCCCCAAAAGCCCGGTGCGGGGGATCACGAAAAGCAGCGTGAAGGCCAGTTCCAGACAACCGATGAAAAACACCGGCGCGTCGGCCCAGCCAAGGCTTTTCATCGTATCGGCGGCAACGGCCATTCCGGCAAGTTTGGGCAGCGCGGATGCCCCCAACATGAACAGGGCAAACAAAAGTGTCATGCCCCAGCCCGCCCGCTCCAAATTCGATTTCGGCATCTGATCCCTCGTTGAAGACGCGGATTGTTTGAAATACTTTTATAGATTGCTAACTGTCTTTTCGGCGGGCGGTCAAGAATTTCCTTCTTGGCTTGCCTCTTTGCCGGGTTTCCGCTAAAGGCCCCCCATCCTGACGCATGACCCCTTGGCCGGTTTTCCGGACCGAGTCGGTTTTGTCCAAGGGCCATCAAAGACCGGCGGAGCCAACCGCATGGCCAGAAAACTCTGAAAAGGACAAACTTTACATGTGCGCTAAAGCATCTATGGACGAATTCGAAGCCCTCTTGAAAGAGAGCTTTGAGATTGACACCCCCGAAGAGGGTACGGTTGTCAAAGGCCGCGTC